>CACJTN010000009.1 GCA_902596325.1 uncultured Pelagibacteraceae bacterium | reverse complement strand
AGAGGGCAAAAAAAATAGTCTCACCCATTCACAAACGATTTTTATAGACAGGCTTTATAAAATAAATAAGAATTGATTAATGAATTTTTCTTTAGAAATTGGTCCTAAGACAGATATAGATACAATTCCAGCATTAAAAGATGTCTATATTACTTTTCTACCGGGTGGAGATCACAAAGAAACAGCTGAAAAAGCAGGAGAGTTGGTTAGAAAAGGATGTAATCCTATACCCCATATACCCGCTAGATCAATTGAGAATAATAATCATCTTAAAGAGTATATTGATATGTGCAAAGACCTAGGTGTGAAACAGTGCCTGGTGATTGGGGGCAGTAGAGAACCTGTAGGTAAATTCGAGAGTTCAATTCAATTATTAGAGACAGGATATTTTGAGGGATTAAAAATAGGAATTGCTGGACATCCTGAGGGGAGTCCTGATATATCCGATTCAGAATTAGAAAAAGCTATGCAAGACAAAAAGCCTTATGCTGATTATATTGTAACGCAATGGTTGTTAGATCCTCAGCCAATCATAGATTTTATTTCTAAGCAGTCAGTACCAGTTCATGTAGGAATTACTGGGCCACTAAAAATTACAAGTTTAATTAAATTTGCTAATATTGTTGGTGCAAAAAATTCCATAAACTTTCTTAAATCTAATTTTAGTAAGGCGTTAGATTTAATGAAACCTAAGGACCCTAACGATATAGTAGGAAAACTAAAAGATCACACAGATCACTTTCATATTTATACTTTTGGAGGACTTAAAGAAACCAACAAATGGTTGATGGAGAATAATTATGTCTAAAGAATTTGATTACAGCAAAGTAAGACACATAACGTCAGTAGATCAGTCAGATAGAAAAGTACCATATAATTTAAGACAAAGCGGACCAACAAAAGTAGAAATGTTAATATCAACAAGGGTAAGAAAATCACCTTATTGGCATTTATCAATGCAAGCAGGTTGTTGGAGAGCAACAGTTTATAATAGAATTTATCATCCAAGAGGATATGTGAAACCAGAAGATGGTGGTGCTATGGTTGAATATGATGCAATTAAAAATCATGTGACTATGTGGAACGTCGCTGTTGAAAGACAAATAAGAGTAAAAGGTCCAGAAGCAGAAAAATTTGTTGATTATGTAATTACAAGGGATGCCACTAAAATTTCTCCTATGAGAGCAAGATACGTAATTCTGTGTAATGCGAATGGCGGTGTTTTAAATGATCCAATTTTGTTAAGAATTTCTAAAGATGAGTTTTGGTTTAGTTTATCTGACAGTGATATATCTTTATATTTACAAGGCGTTAACTGTGATGGAAGATTTAATTGTGAAATAGATGAGATTGACGTATCTCCTGTTCAAATACAGGGTCCAAAGTCAAAGTTGCTAATGCAGGATTTATGCGGTGACCATGTAGACTTTGATAATATGCCGTTTTATGGACTTGCTGAAGCAAAAGTTGGTGGAAGAAGTTGTGTTATATCACAATCTGGATTTTCTGGTGAGGCTGGCTACGAAATTTATTTAAGAGAGTCTACATTGTATGCTGAAGATATGTGGAATGCGGTGCTTGAAGCTGGAAAAAAACATAAACTAATGGTAATTGCACCTGCTCACCATAGAAGAATACAAGCAGGAATTTTATCTTGGGGACAGGATATGGATTACCAGCACAATCCTTTTCAATGTAATTTAGGATATCAAGTCTCCTTATCTGGTAAAGGCGAGTGGAATAAAAAATCAGACTATGTTGGTAAAAAGGTCCTTGAACAAATGAGAGATGAATTAAGAGATGGAAAAAAACCATATAAACTTCAATTAGTTGGAATGGAACTAGGTGGAAAACCAATAGAAGAATACGCGCCAGATTTTTGGTTAGTATCTGGTGAGGGTGGAGGTGAACCAATAGGTTTTATTACCTCTCCTTGGTATCATCCAGAGAAAAAAACAAATATTGCAATGGGATATGTTCCTTATGATGGAACTTTAAATGCAAATGGCTTTCCTAAAGGAAAACCAGGGTCAAAGTTTAAAATTCATTTGCCAGAAAAATATTCTGAAAAACCAGGAAAGCCTGTCGATGCAGTAGTTGTAGATATACCTTTTACAGAATCTTATAATGCTAATACAAGAGAAGTAGTAAAAGGATAATTTATTTAAAAATGCTAGCAGAGTTTTTAAATATTTTTTTTAAATCTTTAAAACTCGATAAATCTCTTTACAGAGATAACAGATATTTTGGTGAAGCTGCAATTTATTTTGCAGGATTAATAATGATACTTGATGGTGTTGCAGGTGCTGTAGCAGCGAATACAATAATTAAAACTTCTATAGGTCTATCTGGACTAACAGCAATTTTAACATGGTTTCTCTGGTCAATATTTATTTTTGTCATTGGTGTAAAGATTTTTCCAGACAAAGATCAAAAAGTTCCCTTTAAAAAAATTTTGGTATCAGTCGGATATGCTCATTCACCAGGATTAATAAGGTTTTTTGCAGTTACACCTGAACTTGTTATACCTGTAATTTTCTTAACACAATTTTGGATATTTGCCTCATTAATAATATCGACTAAACAAGTGCTAAATATTAAATCAAACTTTAAATCCTTTGGAATAATTTTCTTATCCTTTTTAATAATTGTTTTTTTGTCTGTATCTTTTGTGATGAGTAGGATGAGTGCTTTGCCTGTGGGAAATTCTGTTTAGATTGGATATAGAGTTTTTGATATTCTACATGACTCACAAATTTTAAAGCCAGTGAGTATTAAATTTTGATAAACTGTTTCATGTTCTATATTGCAGTTTTCGCATATATTGTCTAAATCTTCAGGTTTATGATTTTTATCAAGATTATTTAATTTTTTTGTCATTATTTATCTCATATAAATATATAATATTTACAAAAGCAAATAAATTATGAAAAAAAATTCAAAAATAAATGTTTCAATAATTATGGGAAGTCAATCTGATTACTCAACCATGAAGTATGCTGAAAAAACTTTGAAGTCTCTAGGAATAAAATTTGAAAAAAAAATAGTTTCAGCACATAGAACGCCAAAAAGAATGTACGAATATGCATCAAACGTAGAAAAAAATAATATTAATGTTATTATTGCTGGTGCTGGTGGCTCAGCACATCTGCCAGGAATGGTAGCATCTTTAACTAAAATACCTGTGATAGGTGTTCCTATTGAAAGTAAAAAATTAAAAGGCTTAGATAGTTTGCTCTCTATTGTTCAAATGCCAAAAGGAATTCCAGTTGCCACTGTTGCTATAGGTAAAGATGGAGCAATAAATGCCGCATTACTTGCTGCCTCTATTTTATCTAACTCAAATTTGAAAATTGCAAAAAAACTTTATGATTGGAGATCAAAACAGACTAAATCTGTTAAGAAAAAACCTTACTAAATGTATAAACCCGTTCTAGGAATTATTGGTGGAGGTCAGCTTGGCAGCATGTTGTCTCAAGCTGCAAAAAAACTAGATATTCGAACAGTAATTTATTGCGATGATCCTGATGCTCCGGGTCAACACTTTGCAGATGAATTTATCTTTGGAAGATATGATGATAACAATAAATTAAGAGAATTTTGTTACAAGATAGATCTAATAACTTTTGAATTTGAGAATATACCATTCGAAACATTAGAAAATTTAAATAAAGAAAAAAAAGTAATTCCATATCCTAAGATAAATAAAATTGTCCAAAATAGACTTTTTGAAAAAGATTTTATTAATAAGTGTAACTTGAGGACTACAAAATATGTTTATATAAAAAATATAAAAGATTTAGAAGCAAGTGATAATTATTTTCCTGCTCTACTTAAAACATGTACATTAGGCTATGATGGGAAAGGTCAATTTAAAATAGAAAACTCAGATCAAATATCAAAACTAAACCTTGAATTCAATAAGGAATATATTTTAGAAAAATTGGTAAATTTAAAGACTGAAATCTCAGTTGTGTTAACTAGATATGGTCACCAGAGATATTCAATTTATGATCCAATTGAAAACAAACATGAAGAGCAAATATTGAAATATTCTGAAATACCTGCAAAAATTGATAATTCAATTTTAGAAAAATCTAAAGACTGGGCTAGTATATTAGCAGAGGAATTAGATTATATAGGCACAATGTGTGTTGAGTTTTTTGTAGATATAAATGATAACTTATACGTGAATGAAATAGCTCCAAGAGTTCATAATTCTGGGCATTTAACAATTAATGCTTACAATGTAAGTCAATTTGAAAATCATATTCGTGCGGTATGCGGAATTGAAAAAATTGAACTTAAAAAAATTTGTGATGCAAAAATGATAAATTTGATTGGTAATGATATTAATCTTTATAAGGGAAAAAAATTTAATGATAATGAGTTTTTTTACGATTATTTAAAAAAAGAGGTTAAAGAAAAAAGGAAGATGGGACATATAACTATACTAAAAAATTAATTTAAACTTTTTGTATCAAAGATATATCATTGTTATTAGTTTTATTAACCTCTTTCGAAATTTCATAAAACTCTAAATTAGGTCTATTTCTATCATTCAAAATATTGACTGCCTCAAACTCAATGTTTAAGTAAGATTTGATATCCTTCTCGTCAATAATTACAGGTTGTCTATCATGAATTTTAGAAATATTTTCGTCAGATTTTTCTGTAATTAAACAAAACTGATCGTCTTGATAAATGCCCGCAAAAAATATTGTTTTTTTGTCTTTTCTAAAAAAAAAATGGGGTATCTTTATTTTATTTTCTCTCTTCCATTCATAAAAACCGTCGGCTACAACTACACATCTTTGTATTTTAATTAACTTTTTAAAAGAAATTTTCTCATTTATTGTCTCAATCCTTGCATTGATTAATGGTCTAAAATCTTTTCTTTTAGCCCAAGTTGGTATTATTCCCCATTTTAATAACTCGAGTGTGTTGCCGTTAATATATTTTTTTAAAACAGGTAAATTTTGCAAAGGATGAGCATTGTAATTTTCTGTATTATCTACATTTATTGCTTTTTTTACAATTTTTGCAGTTTTTGCAACAGGGTTTGTTACTACGTATCTTCCGCACATAATTTGTTGGTTTAAATGATAATAGATTATATGATTTTATAAAATATGAAATCAATAGAAAGCAATTTTGAGAATTCTGAGGTTAACAAATTATTACAACATCACTTTATTGAATTAAGATCAGTTTCGCCTGTGGGTAGTACTCATGTTCTAGATATTGAAGGTTTAAAAAGTGAAAGTATCAAATTTTGGAGTTTATGGGAAAATAATGAACTTATTGGTTGTGGTGCGTTGAAATTTTTAGATAAAGATCATGGTGAATTTAAATCTATAAGAGTTTCTAATAAATTTAGACAGAAAGGATATGGTAAAAAAATAATTAGTTATCTTATATCTATGTCAGAAAAACTTGGTATTAAGAAATTGAGTGTAGAAACGGGTGCAGGAAATTTTTTTTTACCAGCGAGAAAGCTCTTCCTAAATTGTGGTTTTAAACCTTGTAAACCTTTTGCGCATTATAAAGAGGACTCAAACTCGTGTTATTATGAATTAAAAATTTAATTTATTAATTTTCTTGTTTTTTCAATGTTTAATTCCAAAAGTATTTGTAAACTTTTTGTGAACTCATCATCATCTCTTGATATATCTTTTTTTTGATTGTCCTCAATTTTATTTATTAAGTACTCTGTAGTTTGCATACCTGTCTCTTTTTCAACTGCTTTATTTGCACCATAACTGAAACTAGCTTGATAAAGATTACCAGTTGATACTAATGTCATAGTAGGACCAATCATTGCGGTAGACTGCATACAATTATTCAAAAAAAATAATATTAATAACCCCAAAACCTTGATTTTTATTTTCACAGTTAAATTCTACTAATTATTGAAATCAACTCAATATGGAAAAAATAAATAACACCTAAATTGGACTATTTTCTTTGGATAACGAATAATTCATTATTAAAGTATAGACCTTTATGTTTATTAACAATTTTTTGCACGATTTTTTGGTAATTTTTTGATTTTTCAGCTTTAAAAATTTGTTCATCTGTCATTTGATTTACGTAAACAGCTGCATTCCAAGCTGAAAAAATTACCGATGTTGCTATTCCTCCAGAAATTTCGTTGGGTAAAGCTCTTAACATATATTTAAATTTCTTAGACTTATGAAATTTTATTTCTTTTAATATCTCTCTACTTAGATTTGATTTAAGATATCTTATAATAGCTGGGTACAACGAAGGAAATGGATTTTCCTTAGGCCAAACATGTTTAATAATTTTATTTGCGGGATCACCACCACAAGCATGCACTACAATTAATTTTCCGTTTTTTTCTAATGATTTTATCATTGGCTCGATTACGAATTTAACTTTTTTTTCAGCTGTAACTCTAGATCTGTAAGGTTGAGATGCGATAATTATATCATAATAATTTTTCCCATTATTTTTTTTTGGTATCACATCTTTAAGAACAAATTCTTGGTCTTTTCTATAAATTACTATTACAGATGGTTCTTTATAGGTGGGATTTCCAGTTTTTGGATTTCTTTCGACTTGCCATTTTTTTGATAAAAATTCCTGATTGAGTCTTCTTAACTGTGCAGAAAAATCTAAAGAAGAGTTTCCAATTAGTTTTACAACTTTCCAATTCATTTTTTTTTGTTTAAATCTGTTATTTGATTTTAAATTTGTGGACTCAGCATAATTTAAATTTGAAATTACAAATACTGTATTTTTATGTTCAACAAATCTGTCAGGCAGCTTCTCGAGACCCAATCTTACATCTTCCATGCTAATTTCTTTTGTTGAAACCAATAATGGTATATTAGGTAGTTTTTGATGACACTGTCTCATTACACTCATAAGTAGAGATCCGTCTCCCATGCCAGCGTCAAAAATTTTTAATGCAGGATGTTTAGGTTTTACACTTTGTATTATCGGTTTTAAATTATCTGCAATTTTATTTTTTTCATTAGTTGTAGTAACAAATAATAAATATTTTTGTCTATTATCAAAAAACCTAAAATTTTTTTTCATAAAAGAAAATTCCGCAAGAAATTAAAATATACAACTTAAATTAATTCTTTAAAAATGAAAGAATAAAGTATATTAAATAATACTTTATTTCATAGATAAATGAGCAAATTTAAATCAGATATTGAAATTGCGAGAAAAGCAAAGCTAAAACCTATTAAAAAAATTTTAACAAAACTAAAAGTTCCAGATAAACCTGAAGCGTTTAGCCCGATGGGTAGACATATTGCCAAAATAAATTTTGAATATCTTAAAAGATTAAAAAATAAAAAAGAAGGTAAATTAATTTTAGTCACTGCAATTTCACCAACTCCAGCTGGTGAAGGAAAAACAACTACTTCTGTAGGTTTATCAGATGGCATAAATAAAATTGGAAAAAAAAGTATAGTATGTTTACGAGAGCCTAGCTTGGGACCATCTTTTGGAATGAAAGGAGGTGCTGCAGGAGGTGGTTATGCACAAGTAGTTCCAATGGAGCAAATCAATCTTCATTTTACAGGAGATTTTCATGCAATAACTTCTGCACATAATTTATTATCTGCTCTTATAGATAATCATATTTATTGGGGTAACAAATTAAATATTGATGAAAACCGTATTGTTTGGAAAAGAGTATTAGATATGAATGACAGAGCTTTAAGATTTATAAATATAAATACAAAAGGTGTAGCAAAAAACTACTTAAGGCAAGATGGCTTTGATATTACAGTGGCTTCTGAAGTTATGGCAATCTTTTGTTTAGCAAATGATTTGAAAGATTTAGAAAATAGAATTGGGAATATTACAATTGCATACAACAAGCAAAATAAGCCAATTTATGCAAAAGATTTGAATGCTCATGGACCAATGACCGTACTTTTAAAAGAGGCTCTCAGACCGAATGTAACTCAAACTCTAGAACATAACCCTGCTATAATTCACGGAGGTCCATTTGCAAATATTGCTCATGGTTGTAATTCTGTGATAGCTACTAAAACCGCTTTGAAGTTATCAGATTATGTAGTCACAGAGGCTGGTTTTGGAGCTGATTTAGGGGCTGAAAAATTTTTAAATATAAAATGTAGAAAATCAAAAATAGTTCCAAGTTGCGTTGTAATAGTAGCAACTGTCAGAGCTCTGAAGATGCATGGAGGATTAGAAAAAGATAATTTAAAAAAAGAAAATATTCCTGCATTAAAGAAAGGTTTAGTGAACCTTGAAAGGCATATTTCAAACATTAAAAAATTTGGTTTAGAACCCGTAGTTGCAATAAATCACTTTGTATTAGATACAAACAATGAAATTAAAGAAATTAAAAAATTCTGCGATAATATTGGTGTTCAAGTTAGTGTCAGTTCTCACTGGGCTAATGGAGGCAAAGGAGCAACCGACTTAGCAAAAAAAGTTATTAAAATTTGTAAAAATTCAAATAAAAATAATTTTAAATATTTGTATACTGAAAAATTATCTCCTTGGAAAAAAATAGAGAAAATAGCTAAAGAAATTTATGGTGCAAAAACTGTAACTGCTCCAACTGAAGTAATGAATGATTTAAGAAAGTTCGAATTAAATGGATACGGTAATTTACCAGTTTGTATTGCAAAGACTCAATATAGTTTCTCCGTAGACCCCAAACTTAAAGGGGCACCTCAGAATCATGAAATACCTATAAGAGAAGTAAGATTATCATCTGGGGCTAATTTTATTGTTGTTGTATGCGGTTCAATAATGACCATGCCTGGATTACCAAGAGTTCCAGCTGCTGATAAAATTAAATTAAATAAAAAAGGTGAGACAGAGGGTTTATTTTAGTTTATTAAACCATTCCAAAAATATTTAGACAAGTCTTTTCCGGTAAGTTGCTTATACTGAGGAAGTCCGGTCGGAGAAGTTACATTTATATCGCCTATTAATTTACCAGAAACAAAATCTATTCCTGCAAAATATATATTATTTTTACGTAAATCTTTAGCCACAATCTTTGCTATTTTTAACTCATTTAAATTTAATGTTGTATTAATTGCTGTGCCTCCCTGTGATAAATTAGATAAAATTGAGTTTTTAGAGGGAACACGTTTGATAGCTCCACAAACTTTTCCGTTAATTATAAAAACTCTTTTATCACCTTTTTTTACCATTGGTAAAAATTTTTGTATCATCGCATGTCCAATTTTCTTTAAATATAATGAAACGCGTTTTTTGTTAAAATTTTTATTTATAAACATAATATCTTTTCCAGCATAACCATTAATCGGTTTTATAACCAATTGTTTATACTTCTTATAAAATTTATTTATTTTGTTAATATCTTTAGTAAAAATTGTAGCTGGCATATATCTAAAAAATTTGGAGGAATAAAATTTTTCGGAAATATTTCTTATGGAAATTGGGTTATTTATAATTTTAGTTTGTGAAGATAATTTTTCTAAATATAGAGTTGAATTAATATATTCCAGGTTAAATGGTGGATTTTGTCTAATTAATAAATATTTGGCTTTGGAAAGATCAAGTTCTAGATTTTTAATCTTAATATAAAATTTTTTTTTATTTTCTAATAATTTTACAAAAAAACCGTTTGCAGATACCTTTTTATTATTTAGTGTTAATTGATTTGTATTATACCAAAATATTTTAAATCCTCTTCTTTGAGCTTCTAAACATAATAAAAAAGTTGTGTCTGTATCAATTTTTATTGTACTTAAATTGTTGGCTTGTACAGCTACGATTTTTTGTTTTTTTTTCAAATTATGCAATCTTAATTGATTTTTCAGCTTTTGTCTTTTTTTCAGACAAAACATTTTCGATGTTTTTTAAATAGACACTTTCGTCATTATTTTTTTTGTTTAGATTATTTCTATTTTCCAAACCTTTTTTACTAATTTTTAATAATAACTCACCCCATTCTATCATATTTTTACCATGTATCTCCGTCAAAAGACCTTTTTTTGGAGCATCAAGATATGCATTAATAACTTCATCTGATCTCCAATTTTTTATTACATCTAAACCTTCATCTAGATTTCCATATATTAATCCTGTGTAAAATGCTGGAGCTGCACAATGACAATCCCATTCACAAGCATCAATAGACCTAATTTCTACGTATTGTTTTAATCTAATTTCTGTAAAAATAGTGCTTAAGTGAGTTTCAAGATCTTTCGTATTTGGACTATCTTTATTTATCTCTTCAATTTTATTTTCAATAAAATCTTTAAATAAATATTTTTTTGGAAATAAATATTCAGAATTTTTTTTAATAAATAATAAAGGATAGTTTAAACAAAAATCTGCATATTTTTCAAAGGTCATTTTTTCAAAGAATATATTTGGCAAACCTCCTCTAGACGTATTTTGCCATACATAGGATCTATAAGACAAGTACTGGCTGAAAGTATTTTCTTTTATAGAGGAGTTAGCAAATAGAGAGATAGCTAGAGGCACTAAAAAAGTTGATAATCTAAAGATATTTGAAAAATTTTTTTCGTTCGAATAATCTAAATTGATCTGTGTTCCTGCTGTTTGATACATCATCTCCAAACTAAGTTTGCCATTTTTTGGCATTTCTTTTGTCATGACCTCATATCTTCTTTTTGGATTTGATGGAACATCCCCTAAATGTGTATTAGGATCATAGCCTATGGATAGAATATTTAAGTCTAATTTGTTACATGCTTTTATCAATTGATCTTGAAAATTATAAGACTCTGAGCAAACATCATGTATACTTTTTAATTTTGCTCCTGCTAACTCAATTTGATTTCCAGGTTCTAGCGTAACCTGTTTACCATGTAATTCTAATCCAATAAGATTATTATTTTCTAATACTTTATTCCATCCGTAATTTTTATTTAAAAAATTTAGAACATTAACAATTTGATTATAAGTAGATCTTTTTTTTGATTTATTATCAAAGATAAATTTTTCGTTTTCTACACCAATATTCTGATGATTTTTAATTCCTGCAATAAAATGATTAATTATATCCTCTTTATTTTTAATTTTCATATAAGTAATTAATCCAATTTTCTAACTCTTTCATTCTTGATATTTTTTCTGTATTTTTAATTTCATTCTCAATCATTAAAATATGATTATTAATTTCATCTTGGTCTTTAAATGCCCCTTTATTTAACAAACGTTCTTTTCTAAAATGAATTAAACTAACCATTTTTTCATATGTTATCTCAGGGTGATACTGAATACCCCATATATCAGATTTGTTTGTTTTAAAATTTAGACCCATAACATTATTTAATTCATTTGATGATAAAAGAGTTGCTCCCTCTGGTATTTTTACAACTTCATCAAAATTAAATGCTGGTGAGTTAAACTGTCTTTTTTTGTTAAGATAGATTTTGTGATTTGAACCAATGTTATTAACTTTTATATTATGCGCTATTCCTCTATGAGCTCCTTTATCAGACTTTTTAACTTGTCCACCCGCAACAGTCACAGCTACTTGAAGCCCCCAACAAATTGCAAATATTTTTTTTATTTTTAATTGACACTCCCTCATAAAACTTATTTGTCTTCTAATTTCATCTGTATCATTATAAATATTTAAGCTGCTACCTCCCCAAATCATGCCATCATATTTGTCAAGACTATCAATGGAATTTTTCAAATTATTATCAGACGATGGATTTGCTATACTTATATCTAAATCTTTTTTATAAAAGTTTATACTTTCAATTAGACTTTCAGTATGTGTATTTATACCAACAGCTGTAAATTCACTATTCTCTTCTCTTGTATTACCTTCAACAATAAGAATTTTTTTTTTTACCATTTAATTTTTAATTTTTGATTTTTACAAATTGCATCGATTAATGCAAAAAGAATTGGAAATTGTGTTCTTTTAAATTTTTTTTTAATTATATGTCCAATCTCTAGTGCTAGCTCGCATCCCTCCGTGGTTATACTTTTCATCTCTTTTCTTTTTATATTTTGATATTTTTTACCCATACCAAGATAATATCCCATTTTACTATTTCTTCCTCCAGCCACACTAACATACAAATCCCCTAGACCTGCAAGTCCATAGGTGGTCTCTTGAAGTCCATTCATTTTAACAGTAAAATTTTTCATCTCTAACAAAGATTCTCTGAATAATGAGGATGAGGTATTATGATAATATTTATTTCTAATGTTTCTTTGTATGTTTGGACCACTCAAGCCTAATGATGCTCCTATTAGCATGGCATATAAATTCTTTATCGCACTTAAGACCTCAATTCCTATAATATCTTTAGATGTTTCAGCTTTATAATATTCTGTAGTAATAACTCTTTCTACTTTTTTTGCGCTAACAATATTTCTATTCGCAATTACAGTACTGGTTCTTATTTTATTTATCAGACCTGCCGCAAGACAAGGTCCCTTTATAGAAGTTATATCCTGTTTTGGTAAACCATTTTTTTGAAATAATTTATTAATTTTCTCTGATATTGTAACCATTTTGTTATTGTAATTTACCAAGCCTTTAGTCAATAATATAAGTGAAAGTTTTTTATCATAATTTTTAATTAATTCCTTACACACCCAATCGATGCCTTTAGAACTAACTGCAATTACTACATAGTCTGGTCTATTTTTTAATTCATCTATTAAATTTTGATAATCTAGAATTTTTACTTTTCTAGGTAAATAGGATTTTAATGTTTTATGGTAATAATTCTTTTTTAAATTTTTTATAAACTTTTTTTCAAGGTGGGTACCTACTATAGAAACATGATTATTGTTTTCTATACAAGGTAATGAGAATGCAGATCCCATTGCCCCAGCGCCAATTATTAAAATTTTTTTCATATTACCTTAGAGTTTTTCTAATTGCTCGATGCCATCCATTCAATAGTTTTAATCTGTTTTTATGTACTATTTTTGGAACAAATTTTTTATCAAATCTCCAATTTCTTGTTATATCTGATAAAGATTTATATACACCGATATAATAGCCAGCCATGACTGCCGCGCCTAAAGAGGTTGTTTCATAGACTTTGGGTTTTAATACTTTAATGTTCAAGATATCAGTCAAAAACTGAATGAACCAATAATTATTCGCCATGCCACCATCTACTTTAATGACGGAAGGTTTTAGACCATCTTTTTTCATAGCATTTAATAAATCCGAAGTTTGGTATGCAACTGATTCTAAAGTTGCTCTTATAATTTCATTTCTTCCAGTATCTCTAGTTAGTCCAGTCAAAATTCCTCTAACATTTGGTTTCCAGTAAGGTGCTCCTAAACCTGTAAAAGCTGGTACGAGATATACATTATTATTATTTATTTGTTTTTTTGAGATTTTTTCGGTTATTTTTGCGCTTTTAATAATTTTTAATTTATCTCTAAGCCATTGGACACTCGCACCTGCTATAAAAATCGAACCTTCAAGGGCAAAAGTTGTTCTGTTATTAATTCTGTAGCAAATAGTTGATAATAATTTGTTTTTTGAATTTATTTTATTATTTCCTGTATTCATTATAATAAAAGCTCCAGTACCAAAAGTAATCTTTGTAGACCCTTTTTGGAAACAACTTTGACCAACTATGGCTGCTTGCTGATCACCGATAACTCCATTAATTGGATAAGATTTCTTAGTAATAGATTTATCAGTAAAACCAAAGTTATCGGCAGAATTTTTCACATTTGGTAAAATACTTTCTGGAATTTTTAATAATTTTAAAATTTTATTGTCCCAACAATTTTTCTTTATATTAAAAAGCATAGTTCTTGATGCATTGGTCGAATCTGTAGCATGAATTTTTCCTTTTGTTAATTTCCAAATTAAGTACGTATCAATTGTTCCAAATAACAATCTATTTTTTTTTAACAGTTTTTTTGCTGTCGGAATATTTTCAATTATCCATTTAATTTTTGTAGCAGAGAAATATGGATCTAAAAGTAAACCTGTTCTTGATTTTATTAAATTTTCTAATCCTTTTTTTTTTAGTTTATTACACAAATTTGTAGTTCTCCTATCTTGCCAAACGATCGCGTTATAAATACATTTCCCAGTTTTGCTATCCCAAAGCAAAGTTGTCTCCCTTTGATTTGTTACCCCTATCGTTAAAATATTTCCTTTTATTTTTTTATTTTTATTTATAATTTCTTTTATTACTTTTTTTGTAGTAACCCATATTTCCTCTGGATTGTGTTCAACCCATCCATCTTTAGGGTAATACTGTTTAAATTCTTTTTGCGACACAAATACTGGTTTGCCTTTTAAATCAAAAAGTATTGACCTTGTTGACGTAGTTCCCTGATCAATAGAAAGAATAAAATTTTTCATGAAAATAAATTATAGTATATTGTTAAAATAATAATTGGATATAAATAATTAATTTATGAGATTGCAAAGTATTTTAAAAAATTGGAAAATATCGAAATTTTTAACTAATAAAGGCTATTTTTTCAGTAGAAAAAAAATACTTAAACATTTGCCAAAATCTATTATTGATAAAGCCTATTATTCAATATCAAAATGGAATAGATACTATAAGACTCCTCTAATAAAATTAAATAAACTCTCAAATGAATTAAATTTGGGAAATGTTTTCTATAAAGACGAGTCTAAAAGGTTTGGGTTAAAATCATTCAAAGCTTTAGGTGGTGCTTATGCAGTAAAAGTTATTTCAAAAAATAACAAAAAAATTATTGTATCTTCAGCTACAGCCGGGAATCATGGAAGGTCAGTTGCATGGGGAGCAAAAAGGCTTGGACTTAAATGTAATATATTTGTTTGTCAAAACGTTAGCAAAAATAGAGTTAACTCAATTAGAGAGCTAGGTGCAAATGTACATTTGGTAAAAGGAAATTATGAAAATTCTTTAAAGGAATGTAAAAAGCAATCTATAAAAAATAATTGGAAAATTGTTCAAGATGTATCAACAAAAAATTATAAATATATTCCTCAGTTGACCATGGCTGGGTACTCGCTAATGATAAAAGAAACATCGGTGCAAACTAATAAATATATTACACACATATTTCTTCAAGCAGGTGTAGGGGGAATGGCAGCAGGCGTAGTAGCTGGAGTTGCAAGATATTTTAAAAGAATACCAAAGATCATTATTATTGAACCTGATAATGCGGCCTGTGTGTTAAAAAGTATACAAAACGGCAAAATGACTAAAATTATAATTAAAAAAGAAAGTATTATGGGAGGAATGTCATGTAACGAAATGTCTCTTATTCCATGGAAAATTTTAAAAGATGCAACAAATTATTGTTTAACAATTAGTGATAATAAAATACCCGAGGCGGTAACTCTACTTGCAAAAAAATTTTTTAGTGATAAGAAAATTATCGCAGGTGAATGTTCAGCTCCAAGTGTTATAAGCTTAATATCAGTTTGCAATCAAAAAAATATTAGAAAAAAAATTGGTCTTGATAAAAGCTCTAATGTTTTGCTAATTGGTTGTGAAGGTAATGTAGATAGTAATTTGTACAATAAATTATATTCTAGAGGTAAAAAAAGGTTAAAAATATGACTGTAGGAATAGTTTGGATCAAGGATGACTTCAGATTAGAAAACAATTCTGCATTGATACATGCAAGTAAAAATCATGATACAGTATCCGCGATTTATATATTTAATAAAGAATTTTTTGACAATAGAAGAGAAGCTCAAAAATGGTGGATTAGCAAATCTTTAGAAAGCTTTGGTAAAAATTTAAATATTTACAATATTAATTTAGAAATAATTATATCTAAAGAAGTTGATTTTTTTTCAAAATTAAAAGGTAAAAATATAAATTTATATTGGAACAAAGTTTACGAACCACAACAATTAAACTTAGATAGAAAAATAATCGAAATGCTTGATAACAATAAAATTCATTATAAGTTATTCAAAGGTAATGTTTTAAACGAATATCAATCAATCACTAAAAAAGATGGTACACCATTTAAAGTATTTAGTCCTTTTTGGAGACATGCAGAACAAATTTATTTGGACAAAGTCCCATCTGATACTTCAAAAATTCAAAAAGTTAAGTCTAAAAAAAATATATTCAATTCAAAAAATACTTTTGTCAATATTTTACCAAATAAAGATTGGTACAAAAAGTTTGATAATTATTGGAATGTCTCAGAGGAGGAGTCCCATGTTCAATTAAAACATTTTTTAAAGGAGAGAATTTCAAAATACGGTAATGATAGAGATTTTCCTTCTTTAAATGGGTCGTCTAAATTATCTCCTTACATTAGAAATGGGCAAATAAATGTTAATACGATCTGGCAAAAATGTTCAAAAGTTAATAAAAATATTGGGGTAAGAAAATACCTTAACGAACTAGGTTGGAGAGAATTTTCTCATAGTCTTATAAATTATTTTCCTCAAATGCTTAAAGGAAATTTAAGAAGAGAATTTGACAGATTTCCATGGGAAAAAAATAAAAAAAATTTAGAAGCTTGGAAAAAAGGTTTGACGGGATATCCAATTGTAGACGCAGGTATGAGACAAATGTATGAAACAGGTTGGATGCATAACAGAATTAGAATGGTTGTAGGCTCTTTTTTGGTCAAACATCTAAGAATAAATTGGCAAGAGGGAGAAAGGCACTTTAGAAATTGTTTATTAGATTTCAACGAAGCTAATAATGTTGCCCAGTGGCAATGGGTTGCAGGCTGTGGTGCAGATGCTGCTCCATATTTTCGTATATTTAATCCAATTCTTCAGGGTGAAAAATTTGATAAAAACGGTGATTATGTAAAAAAATGGGTTCCAGAACTGAATAAATATCCATCAAAATATATTCATAAACCCTGGGAATTAGATTTAAAATATCAAAAATCAATTGATACAGTTATAGGTAAAGATTACCCTGAGCCAATTGTTATTCATGAAGAGGCTAGAAAAAAAGCCTTAGATGCATTTAAATCTTTGAAAAAAAATTAATCCCCAAAATAATGATGTATTATTTTTCTTTTATGTTTGCTTGTTCTGTGTTCAAATAAATACAGACCTTGCCAAGTTCCAAGTAAAAGTTTTTTATCTTTAATACTCAATGATATCTGATTATTTGTTAATGCAGATTTTATATGAGCTGGCATGTCATCTTTTCCCTCAGATTTATGTATATATAAATTTTCATCCATTGGTACTAATTTATTAAAATAATTTTTCAGATCTATTCTAACATCCGGGTCGGCATTTTCTTGAACGATTAAGGATGCACTTGTATGTTGTATCGATAAATTTAACAAACCATTTTTCAAATTTAAATCATTTATCCAATGCAAAGTATTTTCTGTAAACTCATAAAGTTTTTGTCCATTTGTGACTAATTCTAAGGTAAAGAACTCTTGCCTCATTTTTTATTATTAAAATCAATACCGTATTCTGATCTTTTTCCTTTTCGTAATCCATAAGGACCAGAGATAAAAATTGTTAAAGGTTTAGTGCCAGGTTTTAAATCAACTCTATGGAATGTATTAGCAGACCTAAACCCAATATAACCTGGTTTTCTCCAATATCTTCCTGTTTTAAGTGTTTCCCAATATCCATCTCTCAGAATTATAGTAATGAAAGGAAATAAATGATTATGAACCCCTTCTCCATGATCGTCATCTAACATTTCATGCAATAAAATATTAAATGGGAACCATTTAGGCCTATGCCTAAAGACCAAATAATATCTATTCATCCATGGTTTTGCTTCATGAAATTTTGGGTGAGATGGTCCCCTATCTAAAACAACTTTTTTACGTCCAATGCTTTCTAAAAATTTTAGTATCATTTAATTATATTTTATTATTTGATTACTGCTCAGGATATACATAGATTTTTCATAAATATATGGTCTAGCAATAAACTTTTTGTCCAAATCAACAATTTTTTTTGATAGTCCATCCGATAAATCAATAATATTTAGTTTACCATTTGTACTTAAGTAAATTTTGTTTTTCCCTACTAAAAAACCATTATTTACTAAATCATTCCATTTTTTTTTTTTAATTTTTGTTTTTATATTAGTTGATCTTACTAATTTGCCATTTTTTTTATCAAGAATTATTAAAAATCCATTATCAGCTATTGTTACAATTAAATCTTTTGTAATAGTCGGCCTAATGCTAGAATTTATTTTCTTTCTCCATTTTACTGATCCGGTATCTAAGCTTACAGCAAAAAATTCATTTTTATTATTTGAAAAATAAATAGTATTATTATCTAAAACAATATCTGAGTATATATTCGTAAAGCTATCCTCATAAATAATAGATTTAGATGTGGGTGTTTGCCATATTAAATTGCCATTTTGATCAAGAGTATTTAAATCACCTGTATTATTTAAAAAAATAACATTGTTTTCATTAAGCACTAAGGATGTTTTTTTTGTTGATTTTATTAGAGTATTTTCAGTTTGATATTCCCAAAGTAAATTACCATTCTCTATAGAAAAACATTTTAATATATTGTCATAATCAACAGTAAAAATTTTATTGTCTGCTATCTTAATTTCTGAATTAAAAGCCGCTGAATTTGTTTTTCTCCATAATAAGTCTCCATTAAGTATATTTAAAGCATAATAATTTGATAAATTGTCAGTTAAAATGAGAGTATTCTTTTCAATTGCTAGATTTAGTAATGGATTTAATTTTTTTTCTTTTTTAGAGTAAATATTTTTCTCCCAAATTACTTCCAAATTTTTTGAAAATTTAATTACGGTACCTTTGTTATTAAAAAAATAAATGTTACCATTTTTTGAAAATAAAATATCTGGTTTAAATTTAGAAAAGTTTTTGATTTTTGAAAATTTAATTTTTTTAATCTGTTTTAAATTTCCATCATAATTTTTAATACCTGTATTATTGTTATAATAATTTTTTTTATTATTTAGGGTATATTTATCTTTAAGATAAATTTTAATATTTTTATTAAGTTCTTTAGATACTTCTTTATTATCCTCAAAAATTATATCTTTATATTGATTTGCCGACTTTATTTTTTCATTCTTAGACCATATCCCACTTTTATTATCTATTGAGCAACCGATTAAAAATATAAAAAAAATAACTAAACAAAAATTTTTATTCACTAAAGTCTCTTTGGATTCTTTTTCTTGCTTCAAGCTTTATATCAGAATTACTATCTGTTTTTGAAACTATTGATTTAAAATAGTTTAATGACTTTTCCTTCTCCCCTTTTGAATAATAGTATTCTGCTAATAAATACATAGCATGTGACTGCCATATGTTTTCATTTTTTAAAACAGGCTCTATCATGTTTAACAGTTCGTTTTCAGTTAAACTATCAGCATTATAAAGAGTTTTTTTATATATATTTAAATCTACTAGATTTTGATCTAAACTTAATTCATATATAATTATATCAAAATATTTGTTTATCTCATCTATTGACGAAATTAAATTATTATCTAACAAGTAATATAAAGCTAATGGTGAATATGTTTTGTCATTTGAATTAATGATTTCAACCATATTATTTAGAATATTTTCATTATTACCTATTTTATGTGAGTTTACAGAATTATTAAATTTATTTGCTAAATTTGAACGTTTGTTATTTAAGTACATTTCGTAAGAAAAGTAACCAATTACACAAAAAATAATCGATAAAATTAAAACAAAAAAAATATTTTTATTTTTCTTTACAAAATCAATAGTTTTTTGTTTTTTTGTCTCTCTATTTATAATTTCAAATTCTTGATCATTCATATCATGTTTCTAAGAACATATTGGAGTATTCCTCCATTTTTATAATATTCAAGCTCGTTCTTTGTATCTATTCTGCAAATTGTTTCTATAATTTTCGTATCTCCGGTAGCATACTTAAATTCTACCTTAACTTTATCTGTTGGATTAACTCCTTTTTCAAAGTCCAAAATAGTTATCAACTCAGAACCTATTAAACTTAAGTTATTTCTATTAAATCTATCAGTAAATTGTAATGGTAAAATTCCCATACCTATAAGATTAGATCTATGTATCCTTTCAAAACTTTCTGCTATAACAACTTTAATTCCCAATAATTTAGTGCCTTTTGCTGCCCAATCTCTTGAGGAACCAGTCCCATATTCTTTGCCTCCTATTACAACTAAATCTGTACCTCTTTTTTTATATTCTACCACCGCATCATAAACTGGCATGACTTTGTTTTCTGGATAAAGTTTTGTAAATCCTCCCTCAGTACCAGGGGCCATCTGATTTCTAATTCGAATATTTGCAAACGTTCCTCTCATCATAACTTCGTGGTTTCCTCTTCTTGATCCATAAGAATTATAATCTTTTGGCAATATTTGATTCTTCATAAAATATTCTCCAGTTGGACTTTCTTTTTGTATAGATCCTGCGGGAGAAATATGATCTGTTGTTACCATGTCACCTAATATTAGAAGTGGTCTAGCATCTTTAATTGATTTAAAACCCTCCGGTTTATCAGGTAGGTTGTCAAAAAAAGGTGGTTTTTTTACATAAGTAGAACTTTCATCCCATTTATAAATACTTGAAGGTTCTGTTTTAATTTTTTGCCATTGAGATGGTCCCTCCAAAACATTTGAATATCTATTTACAAACATGTCTGCACTCAAAGAACTTTGTAAAATTTCCTCTATTTCCTTATTACTAGGCCAAATGTCTTTTAGAAATATTTCTTGGCCATTTTCACCTTTACCAATTGCATCTTTGTAAATATCCACCTCCATATGGCCGGCTATTGCATACGCAACTACTAATGGGGGTGAGGCTAAAAAGTTAGCTTTAATATGAGGTGATATTCTTCCCTCAAAATTTCTGTTTCCTGATAATACTGATACTGTATAGAGATTATCTTTTTCAATCGCGTCAACTATTTCATCGGAAAGTGGGCCTGAATTACCAATACAAGTTGTACAACCATATCCTACTAAATTAAACCCTAATTCATCTAAATATTTACTTAAACCTGCTTTATCCAAATAATCAGTAACAACTTGTGAGCCAGGTGCTAAAGATGTCTTAACCCAAGGCTTAGTTTTCAAACCTAAATCTATTGCCTTTTTTGCTAATAATCCTGCTCCTATTAACACATTTGGATTAGATGTATTTGTGCAAGATGTTATTGCTGCAATCAATATTGATCCATCAGAAATTTCATAATCAGTATTTTTAATTTTTGAATATTTTTTCTGTTTTCTTTTAGTAGTTTCATTAAAAACTTTTGTAAAATTCTTACTAGCTTCACTTAATAGAACTTTATCTTGCGGTCTCTTAGGTCCAGAAATAGTTGGAACAATTGAGGACATATCAAGCGAAATTGTGTCAGAAAATTCGATATCATAAGATGACCATAAACCTTGCTCTTTTGCATAGCTCTCTACAATTTTTAGTGTTATTTCGTCTCTTCCTGAAAATTTTAGATACTTTAGAGTTTCATCATCAATTGGAAAAAAACCACATGTAGCCCCGTACTCCGGTGCCATATTTGCTATCGTTGCTCTATCAGCAAGTGTTAAATTTTTTAATCCATCTCCATAAAATTCTACAAATTTACCAACTACACCTTTATCTCTTAACATTTTAACAACTGTTAAAACTAAGTCTGTGGCAGTTGTGCCCTCTGGCATTTTATTAAATAAATTAAAACCAATTACCTCAGGTATTAACATTGATATGGGTTGTCCAAGCATACCTGCTTCAGCTTCAATACCCCCTACTCCCCAACCTAGGACCGATAAACCATTTACCATTGTGGTGTGACTGTCAGTACCCACCAATGTATCAGGAAATAAATATTTTGTGCCATCAAACTCTTCACTCCAAACAACTTTTGATAAATATTCAAGATTTACTTGGTGACATATTCCAGTTCCTGGAGGAACTATTCTAAAATTGTTAAATGCTTGCTGTCCCCATTTTAAAAAGGAATATCTTTCTCCATTTCTCTCGAACTCTATGTCAACATTTTTTTCAAAAGAATTTTTATTCGCGAATTTATCGACTTGAACCGAGTGATCAATTACAAGATCTACTGTGGATAACGGGTTTATAGCGCCTGGGTCTTTCTTCTTTTCTTTTACAGCTTCTCTCATAGCTGCTAAGTCGGCAACAGCAGGAATACCTGTATAGTCCTGAAGCAAAACTCTAGCAGGTCTATATGCAATCTCGGTTTTTGACTTTTTATTTTTTAACCATTCATGAATAGCTTGTATTTGTGACTTGGTTACAGAAACATCATCCTCATATCTTAGTAAATTCTCTAATAAAACTTTGAGTGATTTAGGTAATTTAGATACTCCTGTTAAGCCATTTTTTTCTGCCTCTGATATTGAATAATATTTATAATCACTCCCATCTACTTTCATAGATTTTAAAGAGTTGTAAGAATTTTTATTTCCCGGTTTCATAATTAATAATAAAATGTTGCTATGCAACCTAGTAGAAGCACTGACATAGCATAATTAAACAACTTAATAAATTTTTCATTTGTCGCAAATTTCCTTAAAAATTTACCTATTAAAGTCCAAAAATTGATACTTATTATGGCACAAATAAAAGAAACACTAATAACCCATATAGAATGATTTAGAAAATTTACCCCACTTTCTACATATGTTGAAACACATATTATTCCTACAATTACACCTTTAGGATTTAAAAATTGAAACATAAAAGTTTCAAAAAACTTTACAGGATTTTGCTTTTGTTCTTTGTCAATATTTTTTGAAAATGCAATTTTATATGCCAGATAAACTAAAAAAATAGATCCTGAGATTTTTAAAATTTCTTGAAGTAAAGGATATATTTTAAATATATTTATAAGTCCAAAATTTAAAACACTTACCATCAAAGTAAATCCAAGTATTACTCCAAGCATATGTGGTATGGTTTTCATTATACCAAAATTGAAACCAGAGTAGGATGCAACTATGTTATTGGGTCCAGGAGAACATCCTGTACCAAGCATAAATAAAAAAAGTGACAATAGTTCAGGATGCATTGATCTATGCTATAGGTAGTCCATCTTCAGCTTTTTGGGAAGGATGAAGCAATGTAACTTTTCCCTCTTTATCAATAGATCCTAATACAAGCACCTGTGAAATAACTCCAGCAATATTTTTTTCTGGAAAATTACAAACGCCAATAACTTGTTTTCCAACTAAATTATCTCTGTTATAGAAATGAGTTATTTGGGCCGATGATTGCTTTACTCCGATTTCTGAACCAAAATCAACTTTTAATACCAATGAAGGTTTTCTTGCTTTTTCGTTTTTTTCTACAGAAATAACTGTACCTAAACGAATATCGACTTTATCAAAGTCATTGAAGGTTATTTGTTCTTTCATAATAATAATATATAAATAGATTGTGGCAAATATAGATAACAAATTATACGAAAAATCAATAAAGATTCTTAAGGATCTTATAGCTTTCAAAACAATTTCAGGGGAAAATAATTCATCTTTGATTAATTATTGCGAAGATATTTTAAAAAAAAATGGAGCAACCTCTTTTAAAGTATTTGATGAAAACAAAAAAAGAGTTAACCTTTTTGCTACATTAAAAGCAAAGAAACCAAACGGGGTAGAACCAATTATTTTATCCGGACATACGGATGTGGTGCCTGTTTCAAAAGGCTGGTCGACTGATCCTTTTAAAGCAGAGATAAAAGGTGATAAACTTTATGGAAGAGGATCTAGTGATATGAAAGGTTTTTTAGCTTGCTCTTTAGCATTTGCAGAGGTTTTTTCAAATTCAAATCTTTCACGTGATATTCATTTTTCTCTAACATTTGATGAGGAGACTGCTTGTATTGGGGCACCTCTTTTAATTAAAGAATTAAAAAAGAGAAATATAACAAATGGTATTTGTATTGTCGGTGAGCCTACAAAAATGAAAATAATAGACTCTCATAAAGGTTGTTATGAATACACAACTTATTTCGAGGGTCTTGCCGGGCATAGTTCAAAGCCTAATGAAGGAGTTAATGCAGCAGAGTTTGCTACCAGATATGTTAATAAACTTATCTCCTTAAGAAAAGATTTGGAAAGTAGACAACTTAAAGATTCTATATTTGATCCTCCTTACTCAACATTATCTATTGGGGGTATTTTTGGGGGTATTGCACACAACGTAATTGCTGACAAGTGCCATATAAATTGGGAGACAAGACCTGTAAATAAACAAGATGGTTTATTTTTAAATGAAGAAATAGATAAATATGCTAATGAACAATTATTGCCTGAAATGAAAAAGATTTATACACATTCCTCAATTAAAAAAGAAATAATTGGAGAAATAATAGGATTTAATAGAGTAAATGATTCTAAAGCATGCGAGTTTGTATCAAGTATTACTGGAGACAATGAGAGAGAAGTAGTATCTTTTGGTACGGAGGCAGGATTGTTTCAGGAGATTGGGATTAGTACTGTTGTGTGTGGACCTGGTTCAATTGAACAAGCGCACAAAATAGACGAATTTATAGAATTAAGTGAAATTAAAAAATGTTTAGTTTTTTTAGAAGGAGTAAAAAATAAATCTATAATTAATTAACTCCAACCGCCTACAGATTTTACCTCTAAAAATTCGAGAAGTCCGTCTTGCCCTGCTTCCCTTCCTATTCCAGAATGTTTAAAACCTCCAAATGGAGCATCTACAGCAATCCCAGCACCATTAACATCAACCATTCCCGACCTTAATTTCCTTGCAACTCTGTGAACTTTGGCTTGGTCTTGTGATTGAATATAATTTGTTAATCCATAAGAGGTATCATTCGCAATTGATATAGCTTCTTGTTCAGTTTCAAAAGGTATCACTGATAGTACGGGTCCGAATATTTCTGTTTGAGCGATTTCCATATTGTTTTTGACATCCACAAATACTGTGGGTTTAACATAATAACCTTTATTCAAACCATCTGGCTTTCCTAGTCCTCCAGCAACAAGTTTAGCACCCTCATCTATTCCTTTTTGTATTAAACCTTGTATTTTATCAAATTGTGTTTCTGAAATTACCGGACCAATATGATCTCCCTCTTTTGTTGGATCGTCTACTTTGAAATCATTTGCGAACTTAATTAATCTATCAACTGTAGCTTTGTATATAGATTTTTCAACCAACATTCTTGTAGGTGCATTACAAGATTGTCCTGAATTTCTAAAACATCTTGTTGCGCCTCTTTCTACTGCATCTGGATCAGCATCTTTAAAAACAATATTTGCTCCCTTACCACCTAATTCCAAACTTACTCTTTTAAAATCATTTGCTGCATTTTTTGAAATTAATGCACCTGCCCGTGTTGACCCCGTGAATGAAATCATATCTATATCTGGGTGACTAGTTAATGCATTACCAGTAATTTCACCATTACCATTAACCAAATTAAATACACCGGAAGGGAATTTTGTTTCATCAATAATTTCAGCAAGTATCATTGATGATAATGGAGCAAGTTCTGATGGTTTTAAAACCATGGTACATCCTGCAGATAAAGCTGGCATAACTTTTAAACACACTTGATTCATTGGCCAATTCCACGGAGTGATAAGAGCACAAATTCCTTTGGGTTCATATAATAATCTTTGATTAGGAGCATGTTCTCCCAAAGGTTTTTCAAATTCAAAATTTTTTAAATATCTAATAAATGATTTCATATGACTTGCGCCAGTTCCTGCTTGAAGTTTTGTTGCGAAATCTTTTGGGGCACCCATTTCCATAGTAATTGCATTTGCAAAATCTGCCCATCTTTTTTTATAATTAGAATATAATGTCTCTAATAATTTTATTTTTTCCTCTTTAGAGGTAAACGCCCATTCATTAAATGCGTCTTTTGCTGACTTAACTGCTAGATTTATATCTTCTTTACTACCAATTGAAATTACAGCACAATTTTCCTCGGTGGATGGATTTATGACATTGCAATCGTTAGATTTTATTGGGTCTACCCATTGACCATTAATGTAGAATTTTCTTTTGTTTAGCATTTTGAAAAATATCCTATCTTTTAATTTTTGCAAACAAGTTTATAAGCTCATAGACTATGGTAGCAGCTGCTAGAGAAGTAACTTCAGCATGGTCATAAGCTGGCGATACCTCTACCACATCTGCTGAAACTAAATTTAAGCCTGAAAGACCTCGTAAAACATTAACCATTTCTCTACTTGTCATTCCTGCTATTTCTGGAGTTCCTGTTCCTGGTGCAAATGCTGGATCCAAAACATCTATATCAATTGATAAATATAATGGATTGTCACCCACTCTTTCCCTAATCCTTTTTACAATTTTATCTATGCCCTGAGATTGAAATTCATCGCAATGCACAATTTTGAATCCGAAGTCTGCATCATTCTTCAAATCATCTCTACTATATAATGGTCCACGTATGCCTACATGCATTGAAGCATTATCGAGAAATAAATGTTCTTCTCTAGCTCTTCTGAAAGGAGTGCCGTGGGTAAAAGGCGCTCCAAAATATGTATCCCATGTATCAAGATGAGCGTCGAAATGAACTAAAGCAACAGGTCCTTTAAATTTTTTATTCATTGCTTTTAGTAAAGGAAATGCAATAGTATGATCTCCTCCAATGCTAATTAGTCCATCAACTTTATCTAGTAAATCACTAGCACCTTTTTCTATTTGTTTTATAGCTTCATCAATTTTAAAAGGGTTACAAACTAAGTCACCTGCATCAGCAACTTGAAGAATTTTAAAAGGCTCTTCGTCATAATTAGGATGATAATTTGTTCGTAAGTGTCTTGATGCTTGTCTTACACTTTGAGGTCCGAACCTTGCTCCTGGTCTAAAGCTAGTTCCAGCATCAAATGGTATACCAACAATAGCAATATCGCATTTATCTACATCTCTGATTTCTGGTAATCTTGCAAAAGTTGAAGGGCCTGCAAACCTAGGAACTTTAGTTCCATCAAGCGGCTGTATTGTTTTTTTATTTTTATTAGTCATTATCAGTCAAGCCAGCTCCTGCAGCAGAATTTTTTAAACTATCTGTCTCAGGAACAAATGTATCCTCAGAAAGCTTATACAATTCTTTCCACTCTGTATCTGTAAATAAATTCTTGTTTTCCTCAAATTGAATTATTAACTCCTTAGAGATTTTAGAATTATTACTTTTTCCAATGTTAGTAAGAATGGTTTTATTGCTATTAAGTATATATTTTCCCTCATCTAAAATTACATGTATAGGTTTGTTGATAATTTCTGATGATCTGATCAAGAAAGGTATAATTAATAAAGGATAATTGATATTAAAAAACTTAATTATATTTAAATCTTCCAGCTGATTACAATTGTCTAAAATTCTTACTCCAGTATATATTGGGCAAAGCTCATCTTCAGATTTATTTATTTTTAAAATATTTTTTAATTTTTTTGGGTGATTATTTTTTATTTTTTTAAAATATTGATTTAGTGTCGAAATCCCAGGTAATTTAAACATTTCAAGAATTCTAATTGATTTTCCAATCTCTTCAGAAATTCCCCAAGAGTATCCTATTGCTTTTGAAGCACGTTTTGAAACAGTTTCTATTTCACTAAAAGACATCATATTTAATTTATAGAATCATATATCCACGTATCATCTGAATTTTTTATCTCATTAACCAAAGGAGCTCCTTGGTACATACAGATTCTTAACCATTTATCTGATCTTGGATCGAATTTTTGTGCTCCAAAAAACGATAATTTAAGTCTTAACATATCTATTGGTATTAAACTTTCGCTAATAGTATTATCTTGAATTTCAGAGTACTGAAATTTTTCAGAAATAAAAATTCTTCTTATTACATGTCTCAACTCATCATTATCAACCAAGAAATCTGCAACGGTTTTTGATAAATTTTCATTAGAGATCTTTTCATATACTTTTTTAATATCTCTAGCTATTGCCAGTGGCTGTTCAAGATTAGATCCGTACTCTTCAAATCTATTTGCTATCCTTGGCTCCTCTTTATTCTTTGAAATAAACCAAAAAAAAGTATTTGATTTTTTATAATTAAAATTAATATTTAAAATTGATTTATATCGAGTCTCTATAATTTTTTTTAACTCTATCAGTTTTCTACTTGAAGGAATATTAAAATATTTTTCCTCATCAGAACTCATATTTTTTACTAAAGGTTCAATTATATTATCGTATGGCTCCATCATCATGGAAATTAGATATTCACTACATTCCTCATCTAAATACTTAACTATCCATAAAAAAATTTCATTCCATAAGTATTTTTTAGATATAAATTTTAAACTTGAAAAATATTCGTTAAATTTTATTAGATCGTTTTTTAATGATTTAATTTTTTTATTTTGATATTTGCTGTCAGTATACCAAGTATCAATAATTTTTTTTGATTTTTCTAAACAAAATTTAAAATGCTCAATTTCTTTTTTACTTACATCCTTTATTGATCTAATTTTTTTAAGTGCTTTTTCTCGATTGTAAATCCATTGATGTAATAAAGTTGGGTGATTTACGATAAATGGGGCCATTCCTAGTCCAGTAGAATTGCCTATGCCCAAATTTTTAGCAATTTTTTTGTCAAGGCTGACAAATTCATTAGGATTTTTCATCTTTGATATGTGATTAATCTGATCAAACGTAAACTGTCTCACCAAATATACCAACATCATTTCTAATCTAAAGGGTCCACAAATTTCTTTTCTGTCTTTAATTCGAAATCTATCAGCTAAACCAAATTTTCCTGAACCATAAACAGCAGTTGTTCTATACAAATAACCTACTTTATTTAAAAGGTTTACATCCGGCTGCTTACCAGAACTTAGTGAATTTACAACATGGTCAAAAATTCTTACTGATTTGTTGGCCCTTGATAATGCAAGCTCCTTATTAGACATTCTACCAATTTCTTGCTTAGGTACATTTTCTTTCAGCCTCTCAATGTCATTTTTTGTAGGCACACCATCGTGAAGTACAAAAGCAGCATCCCACTTAGTAGCTATTACTCTATCAGATCTCTCTTCAGCATTAATATGCTGAGAAAAACAAATCAGAGAGTATATCCTTTTGTTTTTTCTCACAGAGTATACAACAACTCCATAACCATCTTTATCTAAATCGAATATATCTCTGTTAAATTCCCAGTTTTTGAACTCTCTTATAAAACTTCTTAAAAAAGACAATTTAGATTGATGAAATGAACCTAGTCTAGATAATTTCATAACGTCTTCGGGATGTCTTAATTCAATATTTATCATTAATTTTTAATTCCTTTATAAAAATTGTACCAATTATTTCCTAAAATATCATTTGTCTCTATTTCGTTAAAACCAATATTTCTAAGACCCTTTTCTAAATTTTTAAAACCACTTGCATCTACAAACCAATCTGGTTGTTTGGGAAAACTAAAGTTTTCTTTTGTGCCCTCTCCATAATCTTTTGTTTTTGTCCACTTTCCATTACGCATCCACTCAACTACAGTATCTGGATGACCTGTACATAAATCAGAACCAATTCCAATATGTTTAACTCCTATAAGGTCTGCTGTTCTTGCTATCATTTCACAAAAACTTTTTAATGTACAATTCGATTTATCCTTTAAATGATGTGGGTATAAAGAGTGTCCAATCATGCCTCCAGATTCTGCTAAAGCCTTTAAAACAACATTAGATTTATTTCTTTTAGAATCAAACCAGAATGAAGGATTTGCATGTGTTATTGCTATTGGTTTTGATGAAAAATTAATTGCATCAATAGTAGATTTTTCAGCAGAATGAGACATATCGATAACAATTCCTAATCTGTTCATTTCCTTGATCACTTCTTTTCCCATTCTTGTAACACCGCTATCAATTTTTTCATAACAACCTGTGGCTAACAAAGACTGATTATTATAAGTCAATTGCATAAATAAAATTCCCAAATTATGAATTGATTCAACTAAGTTTATATTATCACCAATTGGAGAACAATTTTGAAATCCAAAAAAAACAGCTGTTTTATTTTCTCTGTGTGCTTTTTCGATATCTTTAAAATTTTTTCCTGGAAAAATTAAATCATTAAAATTATTAAAATAGTTATTCCAAGTTTTGATGTTTTTTAATACTTCATCAAAATCTTCATGATAGGCTACTGTTACATGAATTGCGTCAAGTTTTGCTTTTCTATTTATTTTAAATATTTTCTCAGACCAATTGCAATATTGTAAGTTGTCAATTCTATAATTAATAGAATTCATAACTAATTTATTTTACTATAATTATTAACAAAATTATCCAAGCGGCTGCATAGTAAAATGGCATTGCTTTTCTCCAAGAAAAAAGAATTTTTTCTGCAGATTTACTTCTACTTTTTTTCATATTTAAATTAATGTATCACATTCTACAAATATCTAATAATAATTTAATTTAATGAAATTTATAAAAATATTAATAATTGTTTTATTTTTCTCAACTAATGTCTTAGCTGATACAATTTATTACTTATTGAAAATCCCGAACTTAGAAATAATAGATATTAAAAATAATAATAGCATAAAAACTTTTAAAGCAAAAAAATATTTTAAAGTAGGTATTAAAGATAATAATGTAGAATGCTACAGTCCAAGTAATCTATTAGTCAAAGAAAAACAAAAATTGATTAGAGAAAACATAGATTTATATAGTAAAGTATTTTTAAATAAAATTAACCTGAGGTTTATAGTGCTATGTAAAGATTTAGAAGTAGCCTCGATACCTGCTTTAGGAATTCCAAATCATCATTTAAAAACCATAATAGTAAATATCAATACAAATGATTATAAATTATCTAGGACAATACATCATGAAATTTTTCACATAATTAATGATCAATACAAAGAGTTGTTTGACCACGAAAAATGGAAAAAATTTAATTCTGAAGACTTTAAATATCGGTCATGTTCTACTTGTACAGATAAATTTGGTATGAAATTTTTAAGAGAAAAAAAAGGTTTTTTATCAGAATATTCTCAGTCTACTGTAGGTGAGGATATGGCTGAAACATTTTCATT
>CACJTN010000008.1 GCA_902596325.1 uncultured Pelagibacteraceae bacterium | reverse complement strand
TTACATTAAATGATATTAATATTTTTAAAAAACCCTCTAAATTTTCAAAACCGGTTGTAAAAGCTAAGACTGGAAGACTTTTATTAGTAAAAAAATGTGAAAAAAGTTGGTGTAAAATTGAAACGGGTAAATATTCAGGTTGGGTTGAAGTAAGAAATCTTTGGGGACGAAATTAAATTAATTCTTTTTTGAGAATTTGCTGGTCCAGACTTTATCAAGTACAAAGTACCAGATTGAATTAGCTAATGGCTCAACTATTGCATCCGTTAAAGCTATCATGAAGGACACGTCAGCAATTAACATTAAACATATTATTGCAATAGCAAAATGTCCAATTGTATAAATTAGAGTTCTTAATAACGAGCCTCTATTATTTTTAAATATACTTTTACTAGTTTGAAATATACCTTGTGTAAGTTCTACCATAACAATTTAATTTATTTTTTTATCAAACCTATCAAGGTTCATTATTTTTGACCAGACTTTTGAAAAATCTTTTATAAATTTTGCGTTAGAATCGTCAGAAGCATAAACTTCTGCAATAGCTCTTAATTGAGAATTTGAACCAAATATTAGATCCACCCTCGAACCTTCCCAAATAACTTTATTTGTTTTTCTATTTTTACCCTGAAAATATTGCTCTTTATCGTCTTTATCACTCCAAGTAATGTTCATATCCAATAAATTTTTAAAATAATCATTTGTTAATGTGCCAACTTTTTTGGTGAAAACTCCATAATTTGATCCATCAAAATTTGTGCCTAAAACTCTCATTCCTCCAAATAATACTGTCATTTCTGGAGCTGTTAATTGCATTAATTGTGCTTTATCAATTAACATTTCTTCTGGTGAAGTTGTTGATTTAATTTTATGATAATTCACAAACCCATCTGCTTTTGGTTCTAATAAATTGAATGAAAAAACATCTGTCTGTTCTTGTTTTGCATCACCTCTTCCTTGCATAAACGGAACTTTTATTTTATGTCCAGATTTTTTTGCAGCTTTTTCTACTGCTGTATTTCCAGCTAACACTATTAAATCTGCCAAAGAGACATTTTTGGTTTTTTTGTCGAATTTGTTTTTAATTTTTTCCAAGACTTTTATTACCTTATCTACTTTTGCAATTTTATTTATATCCCAATCTTTTTGTGGCTGCAGTCTTATTCTAGCACCATTTGCTCCACCTCTTTTATCTGAGCCTCTAAAAGTCGATGCTGATGCCCATGCCGTTAATACTAATTGGGAAATTGACAATCCTGATTTTAAAATTTTGTTTTTAAGAAAATTTATATCTTTGACATTTAATTTGTATTTTTGCTTTGGAACAGGATCTTGCCAAATTAAATCTTCTTTTGGGACATCTGGCCCTAAATAACAAACTTTTGGACCCATGTCTCTGTGAGTTAATTTAAACCATGCTCTTGCAAAAGCATCATGAAATTCTTTTGGATTTTTATGGAAATGTTTTGTAATTGGACCATAGCTAGGATCTACTTTTAAAGAGATATCTGTAGTTTGCATCATTGGAGGATGCATTTTGTTTTTATCATGAGCATCTGGAACCATTTTAATATGTTGGCCATTTTTCTTAGGTGTCCACTGATGTGCTCCTGCAGGACTTTTTGTAAGCTCCCAGTCATGCTGGTACAGACAATCTAAATATCCCATATCCCACTTGATTGGATTTTGTGTCCAAGCTCCTTCAATACCACTGCTTATTGTATCAATACCTTTTCCGCTTTTGTAGTTGCTATTCCAACCAGTTGATTGTTCGTGAATTTTCGAACCTTCGGGCTCTGGTCCTTTATGTGACTCCGGCGCTGCTCCATGAGATTTTCCAAAAGTATGACCACCAGCTACTAATGCTGCCGTCTCGTAATCATTCATTGCCATTCTTCCAAAAGTTTCTCTTATATCATGAGCTGCTAACAAAGGATCTGGGTTAGCGTCTGGTCCTTGTGGATTAACATATATTAAACCCATATGTGAAGCTCCAAGAGGTTGTTCTAGATCTCTTTTCCCGCTATATCTATTAACTCCAAGCCATTCTTTTTCTGATCCCCAATAGATATCATCTTCGGGTTCCCATATATCCTCTCGGCCTGCACCAAAGCCAAATGTTTTAAATCCCATAGAGTCCAAAGCAACATTACCAACCAAAATAAATAAATCAGCCCACGAAATTTTGTTTCCATATTTTTTCTTTATTGGCCACAACAATAATCTTGCTTTATCTAAGTTGACATTATCTGGCCAACTATTTAAAGGTGCAAATCTTTGATTTCCTGTTCCTGCTCCACCTCTGCCGTCAGCAGTTCTATATGTACCAGCTGCATGCCATGCTAACCTAATAAATAATGGACCGTAATGACCATAATCGGCCGGCCACCAGTCTTGGGAGTCGGTCATTAGATTATGTAAATCCTTCTTTAATTTTTTATAATTTAATTTTTTAAATTCTTTTTCATACTTAAATTTTCCATCCATAGGACTGACTAAGTTTGAATGCTGACTTAAAATTTTTAAATTTAAACTGTTTGGCCACCAATCTCTATTAGATGTACCTTTTCCAGTAGGATGTTTTGGAGGTGTACCAGCACCAGTAAACGGACATTTTGATTTTTCTTTTATTATTTCACTACTCATGCTTAGATTATAACTATTCTAAAGTAATAATCAAGAGAGTTGCGGCAAATTTTACTTTAATTAAATAATTAGTTATTTTGAACTTTAACTAATACTTCTATTGATTTAATCTTCTTACCAGGAATTTTTTTATTTATTTTGACTGGTTCTACTTCACAATCATGAATGTCTATTAATTGACTCTTATCTTCATCATAAAAATGATGATGGTCAGAAACATTTGTATCATAATAACTTTGTTCAGAATTTACTGCGATTTGCTTTAAGTATCCCTTGCCCAAAAATGCGTGCACCGTGTTATATATTGTGGCTAAAGAAATTTTTTCGTTTGTTTTTTGCGCAACAATTTTTGAAAGATCGTTAATGGAAAAGTGAAAGGTTTCTTTGCCACCAAATAAAATTTCACAGATCTTTATTCTTTGCTTTGTTGGTCTTAGACCAGAATTTCTGAGTTTTGCAACAAAATTAAGGTTATTACTCATTATAAATATACTTATCTTGAAGAAATTTATATTAAATTGTGCCATAATCAAGTACTAAGATATTTTGTTAATGAAGAAAAATTCCTTCAATTATAAAGACTTAATTAACTGTGCTAATGGCGAACTTTTTGGACCTGGAAATGCAAAACTTCCTTCTCCACCAATGCTTATGTTTGACAGAATCACAGAAATTAAAGAAAATACAGGAGAATTTAAAAAGGGTATTATAAAGGCTGAATTAGATATTAAAGATGAACTTTGGTTTTTTGATTGTCATTTTAAAGAAGATCCAGTAATGCCGGGTTGTTTGGGGCTAGATGCTATGTGGCAATTGGTTGGTTTTTATTTAGGATGGCTTGGTAATCCTGGTAGAGGAAGAGCTTTGGGAGTTAATAGTGTTAAGTTTACAGGGGAAGTGCTCAAAAACTGCAAAACTGCTTTTTATCAAATCGATATGAAGAGAATACTTATTAAAGAGGGTACAACAGTAGGTCTTGCAAATGGAATTTTGATGGCAGATGGAAAAAAAATTTATAGTGCCGAAAATTTAAAAGTAGGGTTATTCAAATAATGAAAAGAGTTGTTATCACAGGTATTGGTGTTGTTTCTTGTTTGGGAAATAATCAAGAGGAAGTTTATCAATCTTTATTAAATTCCAAGTCAGGAATAACTTTTTCGGAGGAGTACAAAGAGTACAATTTAAAAAGTCATGTACACGGTAAACCGAATATTAAACTAGAAGACCACGTTGACAGGAAATTTATAAGATTTATGGGCCCTGGATCTGCTTACAACTATATTTCAATGGCAGAAGCAGTGAAAGATTCTGGATTAGAGGAAAAAGAAGTTAGTCATATTTCTACAGGGATGATAATGGGTTCCGGAGGTCCTTCAATCGAAAATGTAATATTAGCGGCAGATAAGACAAGAGAAAAAAGTCCAAAAAGAATGGGTCCTTTTGTTGTACCAAGAACCATGTCAAGTACAGCTTCAGCTACTTTGGCTGTACCTTTTAAAATTAAAGGTGTTAATTATACAATCAGCTCTGCTTGCGCAACAAGTGGTCATTGTATTGGAAATGCGATGGAATTAATTCAATTAGGTAAACAAAATATTATATTTGCAGGCGGAAGTGATGAAGTTCATTTTGCTATGACTGCTATGTTCGATGCAATGACAGCACTTTCTTCAAAGTATAACGATACTCCAGAAAAAGCCTCTAGACCTTATGACAAAACTAGAGATGGATTCGTTATATCAGGAGGTGGAGGAGTTTTAGTATTAGAGGAATACGAACATGCAAAATCAAGAGGTGCTAAAATTTATGCGGAGATTACTGGTTATGGTGCTACCTCAGATGGATACGACATGGTAGCTCCATCTGGTGAAGGAGCAGTTAGATGTATGCAAATGGCGTTAAATACCTCTAAGAACAAAATTGATTATATTAATACTCATGGAACCTCAACACCCGTAGGTGATATAACAGAATTGAAAGCAGTAGGAAAAGTATTTAATGATTATAAACCTAAAATAAGTTCAACGAAATCACTAGCGGGCCACTCACTTGGTGCTACTTCTGTTCATGAAGCAGTTTATAGTCTTATTATGATGAAAAATAATTTTATTGCAGCTTCCGCTAACATCACTGATATGGACGATGAAGCAAAAAATTATCCTATTGTCACAAAAGTAGAAAAAGGCATTAATTTAGATTCAGTTATGTCTAACAGTTTTGGTTTTGGGGGAACAAACGCAACATTAGTTTTTGAGAAAGTTTAATTTATGAGTTTAATGGAAGGTAAAAAAGGTCTTGTTATGGGTGTTGCAAATGAAAGATCCATAGCCTGGGGAATTGCGCAAAAACTTTCTGAGTCTGGGGCAGAACTTGCATTCACTTATTTAGGGGATGCATTAAAAAAAAGGGTTATTCCATTAGCAGAAAAATTAAACTCAAATTTAACATTTAGCTGTGATGTTGAAAAAAAAGATGAAGTTATTAAATTATTTGAAGATATAAAATCAAAATGGGGACAAATAGATTTTGTTGTACATGCAATAGCGTTTTCAGATAAATCTGAATTATCAGGTGAATATCTTAATACATCAAGGGAAAATTTTTTAAGAAGTATGTTAATTTCATGTTTTTCTTTTACAGAGGTTGCTAAAGAAGCGTCTAAAATTATGAATAAAAATGGAAGTTTGGTAACACTTAGTTATGAAGCAAGTAAAGCAATTCCTAACTACAACGTAATGGGTGTTTGTAAAGCAGCTTTAGAGGCAAGTGTCAAATATTTAGCTCGAGACCTTGGATCAAAAGGTATAAGAGTAAATGCTATAAGTGCTGGTCCAATAAAAACACTTGCGGCATCAGCAATTGGTGATGCTAAATTTCTTTATAAATGGAATGCTGATCATTCTTTTCTAAAGAGAAATGTAGATAATATGGATGTTGGTAATTCTGCTTTATATTTATTAAGTGATATGGCAGGAGGGGTTACTGGTGAAATTCATTATGTAGATGCAGGTTATAACAAAGTGGGAATGCCAGATCCAAAAAATATCACTTAAATAATGTCCAAAAGATATAGTGGAAAATCATTTAAAGACTCGAGTGTTAAAAAAAAACCTAGGCTTTCAATTAAAGAAAAAAGAAGATTAAAAAAGGAAAAAAAGAGAAGAAATTAGTTTAACAGCAGCTGCAACTTTTTTTTTCTTTTTTTTCAACTTTATCTTGGTTCATATTCTCATTAATTTTATTCTCTTTTAATTCAAAAGCCTGTTTTTCTTTTAAAATTTTGTCTTCAAAGTATGCATAAAGAGATGGAAAGCCTAGTTTAGTTGCTTTCTTTTGCTCGTAATTTTTTCTTCCTTTAAGATTTTCAATTATTTTAATAATTTCTTGGTTTTGCATTTTTATTTTCTTAAATTGCTGCTTGTTTTATGGACAATTTAACTTTTCCCCTATCAAAGCCTATTACTTTGACTTTTACTTCATCACCTTCTTTTACTACATCTGTTACTTTTGCTACTCTTTTATCTGCAAGTTCAGAGATATGCACAAGTCCGTCCTGTTTTCCCAAAAAGTTTACAAATGCTCCAAATTCCATAATTTTCATTACTTTTCCATTGTAAATCTTATTCAATTCAGCTTTTGCAGTTAAGTCTTTAATCATCTGCATTGCTTTATTTCTAGACTCCTCGTCTGGTGCTGAGACAGTAACCTCTCCATCATCATTTACATCAACTTTGGCTCCAGATTTTTCAACTATTTCTCTTATTGTTGCTCCACCTTTTCCGATAACAGTTGCTATATCTTTTTTATCAACATTTATTTTTTCCATCTTAGGAGTATGTTTTCCTACATCGTCTCTAGATTTAGATAAAGCTTTGTTCATTTCACCCAGTATGTGAATTCTTCCATCTTTAGCTTGTTTTAAAGCTTGCTCCATTATTTCAAATGTTATACCTGTGATTTTTATATCCATTTGAAGAGATGTAATTCCATCTTTTGTTCCAGCAACTTTAAAATCCATATCACCAAGATGATCTTCATCACCTAAAATGTCAGATAAAACACTAAAGTCGTTTCCTTCTTTTATTAATCCCATTGCAATTCCAGCTACTGGCTCTTTAATTGGAACTCCAGCATCCATTAATGCTAGTGATGAGCCACATACTGTTGCCATTGAGGACGATCCGTTAGACTCTGTTATTTCAGAAACTATTCTAAATGTATAAGGAAAACTTTCTTTCGGAGGTAGCGAAGATTTTATTGCACGCCATGCTAGCTTACCGTGTCCAATTTCTCTTCTCCCTGTTCCAATTCTTCCTGTTTCACCAACTGAATAAGGAGGAAAATTGTAATGAAGCATAAATCTTTCTTTCTGTAATCCGTCTAAACTTTCTATTTTCTGCTCATCATCAGAAGTTCCAAGAGTTGTTGTAACTATAGCTTGTGTTTCTCCTCTTGTAAAAAGAGCTGATCCATGGACCCTTGGTAAAAATCCTACTTCACATATAATTGGTCTCACATCAGCTAAACCTCTTCCATCTATTCTGTTTTTATTTTCTAGTATATCTGTTCTTACTATTCTTTTTTCTAGATTTTTAAGTTCTGAATTTACATCTAGATCCGTATAATTTTCATTTTCTTCGAAAATTTTTTTTGCTTTATCAGTTATTTCAGATATTTTATTAGATCTCTCTTGTTTATCTATAGTAGAGAAGGCTTCTTTTAATTGATCAGTAAATTCTTCTTCAAGTTTTTTAGTTATTTCAGAAAGATCCTTTTTTTCTACGATCCAATCAGGTTTCTTACATTCCGCTGCAAGTTCATTTATCGTATTAATTATTGGCACAAAACCTTCATGTCCAAATTTTACTGCATTCAACATTTCTTCTTCGGTTAATCCATTAGCCTCTGACTCAACCATTAAAACCGCATCCTCGGTACCTGCTACTACCAAATCTAATTTAGAGTTTTTTAATTCATCTTTTGATGGATTTAAGACGTACTTACCCTCTATAAATCCAACTCTCGATGCTCCAACAGGACCCAAGAAAGGCATACCAGATATTGCCAATGCTGCAGAAGATGCAATTATAGACAATATATCAGCTTCATTCTCTTTGTCATAAGAAATTACAGTTGGGAGGACCTGTACTTCGTTTTTAAATTCATCCGGGAATAAAGGTCTTATTGGTCGATCTATTAATCTTGATATTAAAGTTTCACTGTCAGTTGGTCTTGCTTCTCTTTTAAAATAACCACCGGGTATTTTGCCTGCTGCATAGTATTTTTCTTGATAATTCACAGATAATGGAAAGTAGTCAACATCCGGATTAACTTTTTTTGAACCAACTGCAGTTGCCAACACTACTGTTTCTCCACATGTTGCAATTATTGCTCCATCTGCCTGTCTTGCAATTTTTCCTGTTTCTAAACTTATTTTTTTTCCAGCAACTTCTATTTCTTTTTTTATAATTTTAAACATTTATTTCCTTAGATTTAATTTTGACAATACATTTTTGTAAGCATCATTTTTATTTTTTTTGAGATACTCTAATAATTTTTTTCTCTTATTAACTGCTTTGAGCAAACCTACAGAGGAATGTTTATCTTTTTTGTTGTTTTTTATATGCTTTGATAAATTTTCTATTTTATCTGTAAGTTGTGCAACTTGTACTTCAGAGGATCCAGTATCCTTTTCGTGAATTGCTAATTCTTTTTTTTTATTCATTTATTCCTTTTACTTATTTGTTTGTTTTATTAAGTTTTCGATCTTCTCTGCATAGTCAAAAGATTCATCCTTAACAAATAAAATTTTTGGTAAAAATTTCATTGCTACCTTTTTTGACAAAACTTTTCTTATTACAAATGAGAATTCTTTTAATTTATCAACAGCTTCATTCGAATCTTTACCACCTAGCGGTAAAACAAATGCTTTTGCCGTTTTTAAATCCGGACTCATTCTTACTTCTGTAACTGTTATTTCTTTTGTTTCTAGATTTGGTAGTTTTGCTTCGTCTCTAATAAAAATCATGCTTAAAGCCTGTTTTATCATTTCTCCAACTCTTAATTGTCTCTGCGAGACGGGCCTATTATTTTTCATTGTATAGATCTTTCAAGAATTTTTGAGTTGTAAACCTCAATAATATCCTTTTTCTGAAAATCACTGAAATCCTTTAAGGTAATACCGCATTCAAGTCCAGCAGAAACTTGTTTGGCTTGGTTTTTTTCTCTAAAAATTGACCCTATTTTACCATTGAACACAATACTACCATCTCTAATTACTCTTGCACTAGAATCTTGTGTTATTTCGCCCTCTAGGACCTTTGACCCAGCAACTTTACCTACTTTTGAGACTTTAAATATTTCAAGTATCTCGGCAGAACCAATTATTTTTTCCTCAACATCAGGTGTAAGCAAACCTGACATTTTGTTTTTTATAAAATCGATCACTTCATAAATTATATTATAAGAGTTGATGGATATTCTTTCTTGCTCAGCTAATTTTTTAGCTTCTTTTGTCGGTTTTACATTAAACGCTATTAACATTGCGCTTGAAGCTTTAGCTAATGTAACATCTGTCTCAGTTATCATGCCAATATCGGATAATATTATTTTTGGGGAAACCTCATCGTGTTTGATATTAGATATTGCGTTTTTAATTGCTTCAGAAGATCCATGAACATCTGATTTAATTATAATATTTAATTCCTCTATTTTATTTTCTTTAAATACAAATTCTTTATTGATTATAGATATAGGGCTTTTACCCTCTTTATACTCTTGTAATCTTGCATCACTAATTGATTTAGCTTCTTTTTCATTTTTTAATACAATAAAATCATCCCCAGCTTTAGCTGCTCCATTAATGCCTAAAATTTCTACAGGAGTTGAAGGCAACGCTATGTCCACACTATTGCCTTTATCATTAACTATTGCTCTTACTTTGCCCCATTTAAGGCCACTTACAAAATAATCTCCTTTTTTTAACGTACCAGCTGTAACTATAGTGTTAACAACGGGTCCCCGTCCCGTATCAATCTTTGATTCAAGCACAATTCCTTTAGCAGATTTTTCAAAATTTGTTTTTAGATCAAGAATCTCTGCTTGAAGAAGAACAGCTTCAATTAATTTATCTAAATTTTTTTGAGTTTTTGTTGATATATCGACCATTAAAGTATCACCTGACATCTCTTCTGAAATTAATTCGTATTCAAGTAATTGATTTCTTACATTTGATGGATTTGCCTCTGGCAAGTCACATTTGTTAATCGCGACTACAATTGGTACTTTTGCAGCTTTAGCATGTTGAATTGACTCCACTGTTTGTGGTTTTACACCATCATCTGCAGCCACAACTAGGATTACTATATCAGTTAATTTTGAACCTCTGGCTCTCATTTCTGTAAAGGCTGCATGACCTGGTGTATCTATAAAAGTAATATTATGATTTTTATAATTGATTTGATATGCTCCAATATGTTGTGTTATGCCACCGTATTCCCCTTCAATAACTTTCGTATTTCTTAATGAATCTAAAACCGATGTTTTACCATGATCAACATGCCCCATAACTGTTATAATCGGAGGTCTATTTTTAAGGTTTTCGTTTTTATCCTCTACAATTTTTTCAATAATCTCATCTGTTTTTTGTTCTCTTAACGGTGTATGTCCAAACTCTTTTACAAGATATTCAGCTGTGTCCTCATCTATTGTATGATTTATTGTAACAGTGAGGCCAATACCTAATAAATGTTTAATAATATTACTAGACTGTTCTGCCATTCTATTAGCAAGCTCTCTTATTGTTATTACCTTCGGAATTTTTATTTCTCTTGTAATGTGCTTAATTTCATTTTTTAAATCTGGATTTTTTAATTCTCGATTTTCTTTTAATTTAGCTCTTCTAAGTGAAGCTATACTTCTTGATCTTGAGCCTATTTCTTCCTCACTTAGTGCTCTAGATAGTGTTAGTTTAGTCTCTCTCTTATTTGTACTCAGTTTTCTCTTATTTATATCCTTAGGGACAGCCTCGCCTTTAAGTCTTTTAGTAGCTCTTTGTTCAGCTAATCTTCTTTTATCAAAATCCGACTTAATATTTCTCTGATCAATTAATGAATTTTTAGTTGGTATATGTCTTTCTTGAGTTTTAAAATTGTTATTACTTCTGTTTATTTTTTGATTAGATGGTTTTCTTAATATTCTACCGGCTTTTCTTTCGATAAATACTGCATTTTTTGATTGCGATTTAGCCTGCTCTATACTGCTCAAAGTTTTTCTCGAAGAACCAGTGATTGATAATTTTAACTTTTTCTTTTCCATTTCTCATGCCTCAAATTTTGTAAATTTTATCTCTTGCAGACATTATCAGTTCGTCAGCTTCTTTCTTTGACAAAGCAAAATCCTCTAAATATCCTCTTATTTTAACTTTTTCACCTTTAATTTCGTCTAAGCTACCAGTTAGTTCATCTGACGCCAAGTCAGCAAAATCACTTAATTTTAAAATATTTTGTTCTCCTAATGTAACTAACATCCCTGGAGTAAGTCCTTTATGGTTTATCAAGTCGTTATCTAAACCTAAATCTTTAATTCTTTTTGATATTTCTTCTAGATCTTTTTGGTGATATTCTTTTGCCCTGTCTATTAATTCTTTTGCTGTTTCATTTTCTATTCCTTCAATTTTTGAAAGCTGTTCCTCTGTTGTGTCCTTTATTTCATCTATAGTTGAGAAACCCTCTGCAACAAGTAACTGGCCCAATGTTTCGTCTAACTCTAAATTTTTTATTAGATTTTCAGTTTTTTCTTTAAATTCTATTTGTCTTCTCTCAGAGTCCTCTTGATCGGTCATTATGTTTATTTCATAATTTAAAAGTTTTGTTGCTAGTCTGACGTTTTGACCTCTACGTCCAATCGCTTTACTGAGATTTTCTTCCGTCAAAATAACATCTAGTTTTTTATTTTGTTGATCGACATTTACTCTTAATACTTCTGCTGGAGACAGAGCGTTAGCTACCACAATTGCTGGGTCTTCAGACCAATTTACAATATCAATTTTTTCACCCTGAAGCTCATTTACAACAGCTTGAACTCTGCTACCTCTCATACCTACACAAGCTCCAACTGGATCTAATGATGTATCTATTGCTTTTACACATATTTTTGCTCTACTACCAGGGTCTCGTGATGAAGATTTTATTTCTATAAGTCCATCGTAAATTTCTGGAACTTCCTGAATAAACAATTTTTCCATAAACTTATGATTTGCCCTTGAAAGAAATATTTGTTGACCTCTCTGTTCTCTTCTTACATCCAAACAATATGCCTTAACTCTATCACCTGCTTTAATATTTTCTCTAGGTATCATCTCACTTTTTTGAATTATTGCTTCAGTGCCACCTAAATCTACAATTACGTTCCCAAATTCTAACCTTTTTACAATACCGCTCAATATAGTATCTTTTTTATCCTTAAAATCGTTGTACTGTCTTTGTCTTTCAGCTTCTCTAACGCTAAATGTAATTACTTGTTTTGCTGTTTGGGCAGCAATCCTACCAAAATCAAAAGACGGCAATGGCTGAAGTATTTCATCACCAATTTTCTTTTCCTCATTTTCTTTATTAATTGAAATAGCTTCTGTTAATCCTATCTCTAAGTTTAAATTCATTGGTTTTTCTACAATCTTTAATTTTCTATAGATACCAATATCTCCATTGTCTCTATTAATTTGAACAGTTATCTCATTTTCTGATCCAAATTTTGATTTAGCGGCTTTAGCAATCCCACTTTCCATCGAGTCAATTATCAACTCTTTATCAATCGATTTTTCTAAAGCTACAGCTTCAGCAATCCTTAATAATTCTAATTTATCTGCTCTTCTATTTAACATTTTAATAACAAAAAAAAATGGGCCGAAGCCCATTTTGAAATTTCAACAATGTAAATGAAATATAAATAATTTTTTTAATTATTCAATATATATTACTTATTAAATACATCAGATTTATCAGTCTTTTCCCACGAAAATGAGCCATCAGACTCTGCAACCCTTCCGAAATGACCATAAGCAGCTGTTTTCTGATAAATTGGTTTATTTAAACCTAACATTTCTCGAATTCCTCGCGGACTTAAATCAAAATTCTCATTAATTAATTTTTCTACATGCCTATTTTTATTTTCATCATTGTCAAAAAGGTCAACATAAATTGAAAGAGGTTTAGAAACTCCAATAGCATAAGCAAGCTGTATCAAGCATCTTTTTGCTATTTTTGATGCAACTACATTTTTTGCAAGGTATCTTGAAGCATATGCCGCAGACCTGTCAACTTTTGTTGGATCTTTTCCTGAAAAGGCTCCTCCACCGTGTGGCGCTGCTCCACCATAAGTATCAACAATAATTTTTCTACCAGTTAGTCCACTATCTCCATCTGGTCCACCTATAACAAAATTTCCAGTAGGGTTTACATAAATTTCTTCCTCTTTTAATTCTCCTAATAAGTTTTTGGGAATAGATTTTTCAATATAAGGTTTTACAAGCTCTCTTACTTTTTTTTGATCTACATCAGCTGAATGTTGAGTTGAAATAACAACAGATTTAACCGCTGCTGGAATTCCGTCTCTATATTCAATTGTTATTTGACTTTTTGAGTCTGGTTCAATATTTTTTAGTTTTCCAGATTTTCTATCTTCTGCCATAAGTCTTAATATTTTATGTGAATAATGAATTGGTGCGGGCATTAGTACATCTGTTTCATCGCATGCATAACCAAACATAATACCTTGGTCTCCAGCTCCTTCGTCTTTATTTCCAGATGAGTCGACCCCCATTGCTATATCCGATGACTGAGCGTGAAGATGACTCTCTATTTTTGTTTGTTCTTTCCAGCTAAATCCATCCTGGTCGTAACCAATATCTTTTATACATTCTCTAACATTATGAATAAGTTCATCATTATCTATTTTTGGACCTCTAACTTCACCAGCTAACACTACTTTATTTGTAGTTGTCAATGTTTCGCATGCTACTCTTGACTGAGGCTCTTTTGATAAAAACGAGTCTACCACCATATCTGAAATTCTGTCACATACTTTATCTGGATGACCCTCGGATACTGACTCACTAGTAAATAAGAAGTTTTTTTTCATTATAGGTCCTTTCTTTTTAAAAGAGATGCAAACGTAATATAAATTAAAAGAAAATAAAAGAAGATCTTATTACCTTGCTTAGAGAAAATAGTTTCTTTGATAAATTTGACATTTTTAACTTCAATAACACCACTTTGAGTTGATTTTATTTTATTCTCAATTTTACCGACAGGATTTATATGAGCAGATATGCCGTTATTAGATGATCTGTATAAATTTTTACCTTCTTCGATAGCTCTAAATAATGAATGAGAAAAATGTTGTTCGGGACCTATGCTATTACCGAACCAACCATCCTCTGATATGTTAACTATGTAATCAAAATCTTTAGATTTTTTATTTAATTTACCTGTGTAAATTATTTCATAACAAATCAAGGGCAAAAATTTGTATTTTCCATCACTTATAAATTCTCTTTCTAAAGAATTAGAAAATGAGTTATATCCTTGTGTGATTTTTTTTAAACCTAGCTTACTTAAAAAATTCTCGAAAGGTAGGAATTCGCCAAAAGGTACTAGATAATTTTTATCGTATTTTTCAAGTACATCTAACTTATTATTCAATAAGACCAAAGAATTGAATATTTTAAAATTTTCATTTCTGTTTATGCCTAATATTATTTTATGATTTTCTGAAAAATTTTTATAAAATATATTTTTGTAATTATTTAAATCTTCTAAATATATACCAGACAAAATACCTTCTGGAAAAATAAACATTGTTTTAATATTTGTTTCTGGACGACTAATTTTTATTATTTCATCTATTTTATTTATTGGATTTTCATTAGAGAAATATCTATTTAATTGTATTTTTGGAGAAACTATAACAATTTTTGAGTCTAATTCTTGATTCTTAACATGCGTAAAATTTTCAATTCTCTTAAACCCATATATATTATTTGTTATTACAGCAATAAATATAGTAAGCAAAAGTAAAATCTTTATTTTTATATTTATGTTAAATAATATTAACGATGGAAGCATAAATAACGTAATTGCAAGTAAATTAAGAGAGTAGGTGCCTATAAGGGATAAAATTTGAATAGAATATGTTAAATCTGATAAACTAAAAGCAGTTAAGTTCCATGGAAAACCTGTTAGCATTGTTCCTCTTAAATATTCAAAAAATGATACGACGCTTGCAAAATATAATATTGATGAAAAATTATATTTTAGCTTAAAGAAGGACAGAAATAGAAAAGATATACCATAAAAAATTGATAGAAATAAGGGTATTAGAATTAGAGATACGGGTATTAAAAATTTAAAAGTATCGTCAAATTTTAAAGAGTTAGATATCCAATATAAATTTGAAAAAAAGTAGCCGAAACCAAATAATAATCCGAAGATAAATAAATATTTTTTATTTCCATTTAGAAAATTGTAGAAAATGAATATTAGGGAGTAAACAAAAAAATTTATAATGAAGTGATTATAAGGTGGTAGCGCAAATGATGAAATAACACCAAGCAAAATACTGAAAACAAAAATAAATGATTTATTTTTTTTAATTTTATTTTTAATTTGTACTTTCAATGTAATTTAATATTTTTTTTTCTATTTTATGCATTTTTTCGAATTCTCTAGTTTTTTTATGATCATATCCAAGTAGGTGAAGATAACCGTGTACCCACATCTTATCAAACTCATAGTTAAAATTAGACTTCTTAGAGCGCTTATTCACTATCTCATAACTAATAGCAATATCACCTAAATATCCTACTTTTTTTTTTACAATATTTATAGGAAATGAAAGAACATCAGTCGGTTTATTTTTTTTTCTAAATCTTAAATTTAATTGTCTCATTTTTTCGTTATTAGTTAAAAATATTGAAATTTCTTGTACGTTAGAGGTTATTTTAAATTTATTTAATAATTTATTAAATTTTTCTTTTAAGTAATAATTAGGACGCTTAATTTTTTTTTTCCAAATAATTTTATCTAAAATAACATTGACTTTTATCATCCATTATCTGATTTTTTATTATAAGCTTTAACTATTTTTGATACTAAAGGATGCCTGACAACATCTTCATGATCAAAATCAATAGTTGAAATTTCATTAATATCTCCGAGAATTTTTTTAGATCTTTCTAATCCAGATAAAGATTTGTTAGGCAAATCTATTTGGGATGGATCACCATTAATAACTATCTTAGAATTTTCGCCAATTCTAGTTAAAAACATTTTAATTTGAGTATCGGTAGCATTTTGCGCCTCGTCCAAAATTGCAAAAGAATTTTTTAAAGTTCTTCCTCTCATGAAGGCTAATGGTGCAATTTCTATATCTCCAATTTCAATTTTCTTTTGTATTTTTTCATAATCTAAAAGATCGTATAATGAATCGTATAATGGTCGAAGATATGGATCAACCTTTTCTCTCATATCACCAGGTAAAAATCCAAGCCTTTCTCCCGCTTCAACTGCAGGACGGGAAAGTATTATTCTTTCAATTTTTTTTTCTAGAAGCATTGTGAGAGCGACTGCTACTGCAAGAAAAGTTTTCCCTGTTCCAGCGGGTCCTGCTGAAATAATTATATCTTTCTCATTTAGAGCTCTCACATAGTTTTTCTGTTTTTCAGATCTTGGTATTACTGATTTTTTTGGTGTCTTAATAATATAATCAATTTTACTTGATTTCGTTTTATTTTCACTTATCATAAATTTAGTAATAGATGAATGTACATCTTTTTTTTCTATTGATCCATTTATTAAAAATTGTTCAGACAAAAAAGTAATGGCATTCTTAATTAACTCATTTTTTTTAGAACTTCCTTTAACAGATATAGAATTTCCTCTAGTATAAATACTAGTTTGAGTAATATTTTCTAATTCTTTGATATTACTGTTAAACTCACCTACTACACCCGATAACAGTTCGTTACTATTAAAAATTATACTAAGAGTATCATTGTCAGAATAAACAACTTTGATATTTGATTTAATATTTTGAATTGTATTTTTCAATTATGCAGCTTTATGTTTTAAACTTGTTATTTTTCCAAATAAAGTATTTTGGTTATAGCTGTCAATATAAACATTAACTAGCTTACCAATGTGTTCATCTTTTCCATCTATTATTACGGAATTTAAATACTTATTTCTCCCAAACAGTTTATTTTGGGATTTTATTTTATTTTCAACTAAAACATTAATATTCTTTTTCATCAGACTTTTGTTTGTGTTTATTTGATGAGTAAATAAAATTTTTTGTATTTTTTCCAATCTATTTTTTGCTATAGCTTTATCTACTAAATTTAAATCTGCAGCCCTAGTTCCAGGTCTTGGGCTAAAAATAAAAGAAAAAGAATTTATAAATTTAATTTTTTCAACTAAGAGAAGTGTTTCTTCAAAATCTTTATCCTCTTCACCAGGGTAACCAATAATAAAATCGCTTGAAAATTTTATTTCATCATTGATTTTTATTATCTTTTCATATGTTTCTAAATATTGTTCAACGGTATGTTTTCTATTCATTGCATTTAAAATTTTATTTGATCCACTTTGGATTGGCAAATGTACGAATGGCATTAATTTATTACAATTTTTATAGCAATCAATTAAATCATCCGTCATATCTAAAGGATGCGAGGTTGTATATCTTACTCTTTCCAACTCTGAATATGTTTCAAGTTTTTTGATTAAGTCAGACAATCTAAATTCTTTCGAATTATTTTTATCAGAATAAGCATTTACGTTTTGTCCTAATAACGTGATTTCTTTAACTCCATTTTCTATTAGTTGCTCTGCCTCGCTAATTATTTTATTAAAAGGTCTAGAATATTCCGGCCCCCTTGTGAAAGGCACAACACAAAAATGACAAAACTTATCACATCCTTCTTGTATTGTCAGAAAAGATGAAACTTTGTTACTATCATTTTTGATTGTATCAAAATGTTTAAACTTTTCTATGGTGTCAATTTCCGTTTCCTCTAAGTGATCTGACTTATCATGTTTTTTTACCAAATCACTAATTTTGTGATAAGCTTGAGGGCCAATTACTATATCAATATAAGGTTCTCTTTTAAACATTTCTTGATTTTCAGCTTGAGCAACACATCCAGCAATTATTACTATTGGTTTTTTTTTATTTCTAAAGATTTTTCGTACTCTTCCAACTTCGTGATATACTTTTTCTTTAGCCTTATCTCTAATATGGCAAGTATTTAATACATAACAGTCTGCATCACTTTGATTATCTGTTTTTTCGAAATTAATATTTTTTAAAGAGTCATAAATTCTATTGGAGTCGTATTCGTTCATTTGACAACCAAATGTCTTAATGTAAATTTTTTTTTTCATTTATGTTATTTTTTTTTAACGCCGTATAGTTCAAGCTTATGATCAACTAAATCATAACCATACTTTTCTGCAATTTTTTTTTGTAGGTTATGAATATCGTTATCGCTGAACTCAATTATATGTCCGGTCTTTACATCAATTAAGTGATCATGGTGACTTTCTCTAATCTCCTCATATCTAGCTTTACCACCTTTAAAATCGTGTTTAGTTAGAATACCAGCTTCCTCGAAGATTTTTACGGTTCTATAGACTGTTGCAATACTTATTTTTGGGTCAATTTTTGATACTCTATTATATAATTCATCTACATCTGGATGATCGGCCTCTCCGTATGTTTCCTTAGACTCCGACATTACTCTTGCTATAACTTTACGTTGATCAGTTAATTTAATACCTTTTGCTTTACATTTATCCTCAATTGTGTCTGACATATAATTATTTAACCCGAATATATAGGATTTATCAAGTTTTTCATTAAAACTCCTTTTTCTGACAATTCAAGTAGTTTTTTATAATCATTATCTTCAATTTGATTGGATGAAAAACCATACAAATCTATGTTGTTTGACATGGATATTGCTTTACACGATACAATTGAGGACCTTATGCTTGAAAATTTTCCAGGTCCTATATTTACAAACAAATTTTTAATATGATCTAATTTTAAGTTATTTTTTTTTAAAAAATCAAATATAATTGTGCTCATCTTATCAAAGTTTTCTTTAGTATTAGAATATTCATTAGTATAAGATTGATCATTTGTAATGATTTTTAAAAAAACTTTATCTTTTGCAGCGTCAACTATTAAATTCATAATTATAATAATATTAATATCAAAATCACACGCAGTTGAAAATACAAACAAATTTTATTCAAAAGATGAAGGTGTTATATCAATTATGTATCATAGATTTGACGAAAATAAGTACCCTTCTACGAATATTCAAATGAAAATATTTAAGAAACAAATTGAAATTATAGAAAATAATAATTTGGATTATATCGCTCCATCAAATTTTTTAGATAACTTTAATCAACCTAAAAATAAAAAAAAAGTATTAATTACAATAGATGATGGATTTAGTTCATTTTACGAAAATGCTTGGCCGTATTTAAAAAGAAAAAAAATTCCATTTATTTTGTTTATATCTACAGAACCTGTTGGATCAAATGGTTATATGACTTGGGAACAAATAAAAGAAATTGAAAGAGAGGATTTTGTATTTATTGGGAATCATTCACATAGCCATGAGTATTTACTTAACTTAGGACATGAAGAATTCGTCAAAGACATAAAAAAATCAATAGAAATTTTTAAAAAAAAATTGGGCTATAACCCTAAATATTTCTCATATCCATTCGGTGAGTACAGCCTAAAACAAAAATTATTTATTAAAGAAAATTTTGAAATTGCATTTGGCCAGCATTCTGGAGTGATTGATGTTAATAAGGATAAATTCGAATTACCAAGATTTCCAATAAATGAAGAGTATGGTGACTTAGAGAGATTTGATTTTTTAACTAAGTTAAAACCATTAGAATATAAAAAAGTTAATTTAAATGATAATTACATATTACCATCAAATAATCCCCCAAATCTCTCAATTGAATTTTTTGAAGACCAAAAAAATATTCAGAAAATAAATTGTTTTTCAAATGAAGGAAAAAAATGGGATAAAACTAAAATTAATTTTATTGAAAACAAGATGTTTGTAGAATTTAGGGATAAATTTACTTTTAGAAGAGGTAGAATTAACTGTTCAATGAGAGATGAAACAGGTTGGAGATGGTTCGGTCTGCAGTTTTCTATAAAAAATTAAATGTTTTCTTTTAGATTTTTGCTTAGTGGTAGTATTTTTGCTTCATCGAAGTCTTTAAGATTATTTTGTACAATAATTTTTTTTAGAATTTTTGTGTACTCCTCACCGGTCTCTGCATAAGAATTTAGATAATTTGCAAGTTCTAAACTATTAAGTGGTTCATCATTATCTCTTTGTATAGCTCTAACTTTTCTAAACTCTTTATAACTCGAATGAGTATTTAGATTCCTTTGATAAGCTCGTACTGAAGCTTTAAGAACGCTAAATGCCATTACTTTGTGTTTGTCATTTTTATCAGAACCAGCTGGTTTGATGCCCTCTCCAGAATAAGTCCATTGACCAAAAAGTGCATTTCCCTCAATTGCAAACCTTGATGTTCCCCATCCAGTCTCTTTAGCTGCTTGAGCTATTGCCAATGAAACAGGTATCTCATCCATTCTAACTTTAAGAGTGGACACATCTTTATTTACAACACCATATTGTTTGAATTTATTATTTAACCAATTTTTCTCTGCTTTTGAATTTATGTTTTTATTCAGAATTTTAAAAAGTGTACTTCTGTCTCTTCTAATTCTGTTGTTTTCGCTTAAAATTAATGGCAGTACGATCTTTATAAATAATTCTTTTCTTTCTTTGGTGCTCTGTATTTGTTTAAGTTCAACTGGCAACATTCCAACTTCGAAAGGTTTTACAATATTTTCTATTCTAACAACTTCTAAAGTATAATTCTTGTCAAGAAACATTTGATTTAAAGTTGACGCTTCAATTCTAACTGACTTTGATGGCCCTTTTTTAAATTCTATATCTTCTACTAAATGTCTAGGATCTAAACCATCATCAACAGAGTTTTCTGTGATTAAAGTCTCGCCAGATAGAACTTTCTCAAGGTATTTCTTTGAATAATTTTCTACGACTGCTGATTTTTCAAATTTATCTACGATTAATTTTGAACTTAACGGCAATGAAAAAAAGATTGATATTAAAAATAAACTAACGACACTAGTAAAAATTAAACTTTTATAATCTTTATAAAGTGACTTATTCTTTAATTTATAAACTTTAAAACCCTTTTTAATTAAGATTTTTTTTAACTGATTCGTTGACATAGATTTGTATATATTTACCATAAAAATAAATAATTTTCGTTATATTGATATAACTTCCTTAACTTCGGGAATATAATGACAAAGAAGATTTTCAACACCTTTTTTTAACGTTAGAGTTGAACTTGGACACCCTGAACAACTGCCTTTTAACTTTACAGTTACGACACCTTCTGAAAATTTTTGAAAAACTATATCGCCACCATCTCTTGAAACTGCAGGTCGAATTTTAGTTTCGAGCAAATTAACAATTTTCTTTTCAAGTTCACTTAAATTTTCAGATTCATTTTGAGAATCCTTATCCTGAATTACACAGTCATTACCTTTAGAATAATAATCATTTATATAAGAAATAATAATATGTTTAGCTTCAGACCATTCTATACTTTTGTTTTTATTGACAGATAAAAAATCTTCGTAGAGAAATACACTTAAAATCCCATTAATTGAAAGTATATTTCTTATAAGCTCATTATTTGTATCTTTTAAATCTAGAACCTCGACAGGACCAATCTTTGAAACTTTTTTTCCGGGAACAAATTTTAAAGAATTTGGGTTCGGTGTATTTTGAGTCTGTACAAACATGAAACTTATATAGTCGTTATTTTGTAAAATTAAAGATCTAATTGTTGTTAAAAACCAATAATTTTCTTTATCTCACTAACTTTTTTTGATGAAATTGTATCAGCTTTAGCATTTCCATCTGTTAATACACTATCAATAAAAGTGAAATCTTTTTTTAGCTTGCTCATTTCAAGAGATATTGGGTAAATTTTTTCAATTGCTATTTCTGAGAGTTTTTTTTTAAATTCAGAAAAACTCTTTCCTGAAAATTCTTTGATTGTTTTGTTAATTTCTTGATTATTTAATGAAGAATAAATTCCAAGTAAATTTTTAGCCTCAGGCCTATTTTCTAGTTCCTTAGTATTGTCTGGCAAAGCCAAAGTATCAGTTTTAGCTTTTTTTATTTTATTCTCAATTTCCTCTTTTGTATCATTTAAATTTATCCTGCTCATTTCTGAGGGATCAGATTTGCTCATTTTTTTGGTTCCATCCTTTAAACTCATAATTCTAGCGAATTCCTTTTGGATCATGGGTTCTGGTATTTTTAAGAAATCATTTGAGTTGAAGTCCAAATTAAATTTCTGAGCAATGTCTCTTGTCAATTCTAAATGCTGTTTTTGATCTTCACCAACTGGAACATGTGTTGTATCATACAGCAATATATCTGCAGCCATTAGAACAGGGTAAACATATAAACCAACGCTTGCTTTCTCTTTATCTTTTCCAGCCTTTTCTTTAAATTGCGTCATCCTATTTAACCAACCCATTCGCGCAGAACATCCTAAAATCCAAGAAAATTCAGAATGTGCAGCGACCATTGATTGTTGAAAAATTATACTTTTTTTGTGATCAAGACCGCTTGCAATAAATGCTGCCGTAGTTTCTCTAATGTTAGCTTTTAATTTACCTGGGTCTTGTTTTACTGTGATTGCGTGAAGGTCTACCACACAATAAATGCAGTCTGTATTGGTTTGATTTTGAAAATTTACAAAATTTTTTATGGCGCCAAGATAGTTTCCAAGGTGAAGATTTCCAGTAGGCTGAACTCCAGAAAAAATTTTTTTACTCATGATTTAGTACTTTAATTTAATATCAGACAATTTGAAAGCTTTTGTAAAAATTGATAACAAAATGTATGAGAATAAAGTTATTATTACAATAATTATCATACTAAGAAGTTTATAATTACTGTTATAGATTAAGCTGTCTGAAAAGTTACTTATCATAAAATAAAAGAAATAAGAGGATATGAAAACTATACACATGATTTTAAGTAATGATAAGATTAAGTTTAATTTTATATTATAAAAACTTTTTTTGTTTAAATAATAAAATAATAATAATACATTAATCCAAGAAGATATTGTTGTAGCAATAGGAATTATTATAAATCCAACTTCTTTAAAGAAAAAGACACTTATAACGATGTTAAATATTACAGAGACCAAAGAATAATAAAAAGGTATTTTTGTATTTTGTCGTGCAAATAAAAAAGATGAAAAAATTTTTATCAATGCAAATGCTGGTAATCCAAAAGCAAAATAATATAAAGCTCTAGCAGAGTTTTTTACACTTGCCTCATCAAATGAACCATATCCAAATAGACTTGAAGTAATTTCTTCAGATGCAATTATTAAAGCAATCATCGCTGGTAAACTTAAGAATAAGCTCAATTCAACTGATTTATTTTGTATAAACTCAATTTTTATTTTATCTTTAGACTGAATATATTTACTAAGACTAGGTAACAGCACAGTACCAATTGCTATGCCTGCAATTGCTAAATTTATTTGGTAAATTCTGTCAGCATAATATAAGTATGAAACAGCATTAGCCTGAAATGATGCTATAATAGTCCCTACTAATATATTTATTTGGGTAACACCAGAAGAAAATATACTTGGTATTAGTTTGTTAAAAAATATTTTAACTTTTTTTGTGATCTTAAAATCTAATTTTAATTTTGGTAAAAAATATTTTTTAACAACATTAAAAAGTATAATAAGTTGAACAATACCAGCAAAAGAAACTCCATATGCTAAATAAATTACTAGAGTATCATTTTCGTATTTTAAAAAAAACAAGATAAATATTAATATTATATTCAATACTATCGGAGTTGCTGCAGCTATTCCAAATCTATTATGAGAGTTTAATATAGCAGAAAAAAAAGATGCTAAACTAATAAACAATAAAAAGGGAAATGTGATTCTTGTAAGTAGTATAGTTAACTCAAGTTTATCACTACTTTCATTAAATCCTGGAGCAATTACAAATATAAATAAAGGCATCAATAGCTCTATAACTAAAGTTATCAACAAAAGACCTAGTAATAAAAATTTAAAAATATCGTTAGAGAAATCTTCAGCATTTTTTTTTGATCTGACCAATTCTGATGAATAAATTGGGACGAATGCAGCATTGAATGTTCCCTCTGAAAATAGCCTTCTAAATGTGTTTGGAATTCTAAACGCAACAAAAAAAGCGTCAGCAATTGGACCCGATCCCAAGTTTATAGCTATCAGAAAATCCCTTAGATAACCCAAAATCCTACTCAATATAGTATAAAAACTAAAGGTGCCGGTTGACTTAATTAGATTCATAAATCATATTAGTGATAACTTAGTTCTATTTTTATATCTAATAAAAAAATGAAGAAAAAAAATATTGAGCATTATTCAGATAAGGAAGCATTAGATTTTCATAATAGTAATAAATCTGGCAAGATTGAGATCATATCGTCGAAACCAATGACCACCAAAAGAGATTTGGCGTTAGCATATTCGCCAGGAGTTGCAGCACCTGTAAAAGCTATATCCGCAAATCCTGAGCTAGCTTATGATTATACGACAAAAGGAAATCTTGTGGCTGTAATAAGTAATGGTTCTGCGATACTTGGATTAGGTAATTTAGGTGCTATTGCCTCAAAACCTGTAATGGAAGGAAAGGCGGTATTATTTAAAAGATTTGCAGATATAGATGCTATTGATCTTGAAATAGACTCAAACGACACAGATGAGATTATTAATTCTATAAAAAATTTTGCAAAAAGTTTTGGTGGAATTAATCTCGAAGATATAGCTGCTCCTGCGTGCTTTATTATAGAGGATAAATTAAAAAAATTATTAGATATTCCAGTCTTCCATGATGATCAGCATGGTACTGCTATTATTACATATGCTGCATTAATGAATGCATTAGATATTCAAAAAAAAGATAAAAAAAAAATAAAAATTGTTGTAAATGGAGCTGGAGCCTCAGCAATGGCTTGCACAAATTTGCTCCTTAAGTCGGATGTTAAAAAATCAAATATAATTATGTTAGATAGTAAAGGTGTAATTAACAAGAAAAGAAAAAATCTTAACAAATGGAAGTCTTTCTATGCATCCAACACTAAAGCTAAAAATTTAAAAGAAGCAATAAAAGATGCAGATGTCTTTTTAGGTTTATCGTCTGCAGGCGTATTAAGTAAAGAAAATGTTATTAGCATGTCAAAAAATCCAATTATATTTGCTTGCGCTAATCCTGATCCTGAGATTACTCCTGAGGAAGTAGAGGATGTTAGAAAAGATGCTATTATAGCAACAGGAAGATCTGATTATCCAAATCAAGTGAATAACTTAATAGGTTTTCCTTACATTTTTAGGGGCGCCTTAGATGTTAGGGCCAAAACAATTAATGATGAGATGAAAATCGCAGCTGCAAATGCAATTGCATCACTTGCTAGGGAAAGAGTACCAGATGAAGTTGTTGCAGCTATGGGTGGTGAAAGACCTAAATATGGTAAAGAGTATATAATTCCATCAACTTTTGACCCTAGACTTATTAATGTAATTCCCGTTGCTGTCGCAAAAGCTGCAATCAAAACCGGTGTTGCTAGAAAAAAAATAGATAATTTTGATTTATATTCTGAACAACTTAAACAAAGGCTGGACCCTTCGGTTACAATTATGCAAGGAATTAATTCTCAAATCAAAAAAACTCAAAAGAAAGTTGTTTTCGCAGATGGGGAAGATGAAAATACATTGAAAGCTGCGATAGCTTTTAAAAATAGTGGATTAGGTATACCAATATTAGTTGCAAAAGACAAAGTTGTGAAAGAGAGACTTAAAGATATAGGTTATAGTGAAAACTTTAATATCGAAATTATAAATTCTACAAAAAAAAGTTTAAGAGAAAAATATTCTAATTATATATTTAAAAAACTACATAGATCTCAAGGACTTTTGGAAAGAGACTGTGATCGTCTGATTAGAAATGACAGGGTTATATGGGGTTCTTGCATGGTTGCATGTGGAGATGCAGATGCAATGGTAACTGGAAACACGAGAAGATATGGACAATCTTTGCAAAAAATTATCAAGGTAGTGGATCCTAGACCTGGAGAAATTATGTTTGGATTAAATATGGTTGTTAATAAAGGCAGAACTGTTTTCATTGGAGATACAAGTGTTCATGAGTACCCTTCATCAAAACAATTGGCTGAAATAGCAATTTCATCTGCTAGAGTAGTTAGACTTTTCGGTTTCACTCCTAAAATAGCATTTTTATCTCATTCTACATTTGGTCAACCCATGACTAGTCGTACTAAACATATAAGGGATGCTGTAGAAATTTTAAAAAAAATGAAAGTAGATTTCAAATTTGATGGAGATATGCAACCTGATGTGGCACTTAATGATGAGTACAAAGAATTATATCCTATATCAGATATTGTTGGAAACGCTAACGTATTAATAATGCCGGGTCAACATAGTGCTGCTATATCTTATAAAATTATGAAATCAATGAGCAGCGCGAAAGTTATTGGACCACTCTTAATTGGTCTAGGTGCTGCAATTGAAATTGCACCTTTAAGATGTTCAACATCAGAAATCTTAAATCTAGCATCAGTGGCTGCTTACTCGGCGGGTGTTATTGATTATAACAAAAAGAATTAATCTTTTTTAATTCTTAAGTCTTCTACTAGTAGAATACTAGTTATTACATCTTTTACGTCTAAAATTTCTTTAGCTTCCTTTACTATCTCATCTTTTTCATCTTCAGATTGGGCTATTCCGTAAACATAAATAACTTTCTTAAAAGTATCTATATTATAATTAACTGCTTTAATTTTTTTATTAAATATCATTGCAGATCTAAGTTGAGAAGTAATTAAAATATCTTTTGCTGATTGCTGAAAATTAAATTCCTCTTTGATTTTTAAATCGTTTTTAACAGATCTTGCCCCCTTTGTTTCCCAAGCAAGTTTTGTTATTTGTAATTTTTCCTCAGGTGTATCTATCTTTCCCGTTAAGAAAATTCTTCCATCTAGGACTTTTGTTTTAACATTTAGTAGGTAGTTTTTGTTCATTGCAACTAATCTTGCATCTAGGCTTTTATCCATAATAGAGTCATCAATTTGTGTTCCTAAAGTTCTAGGATCCATAGCTATAGATACACCCGTACCAAAAACTCCAGTAGAAGAGGCCCCTATACATCCTGATAATAAAAATAAAATAATTAAATTTAAAATATATTTATTATTCATTTTTTATTTCAAGGCAGTATTTATATATTTCTGATTTTGATATTTTATTATCATTATCTAAAATTTTTAAAATATCTTTTATACTTAATTTTTTTATTAATATCTTTATTTTGTTTTTATCAGATTCGGAGAGATTTCCTGAGTAATTTTTGATTTTTTTATCCTCAGAAATTACAATTGTTATTTCACCTTTCAAGTTATAATCGTTCTTATTTAAATCTTTAACATCGCATCTGAAATATTCCTCATAATACTTGGTAATTTCTTTACAAATAACTATTTTTCTAGAATAAAAATATTTCTGGATTAACTTACAAATTTTATTAAATTTTTTTGATGATATAAAAAATACAACTGTAGAAGATATGCTTGATAGAAATTTAAAATCTTTTTCGATTTCGTTCTTTTTATCAGATATGAAACCATTAAAGAAAAAATTACTTGAAAAACCACTTACTGACACTGCTGCTGTAACTGAAGAAGGTCCAGGAATTGGAAATATATTTATTTTTTTTTTAACACACTCCTCAACTATTACCCTACCCGGATCAGATAACGCAGGTGTGCCCGCATCTGAAACTAATGAAACAATTTGACCTGAATTAAGTAATTCAATTATTTTTTTTATGTTTTTGCTTTCGTTAAATTTATGGTTCGAAACAAGTGTTGATTTGATATTAAAATGACTTGTCAATTTTTTTGTTACTCTGGTATCCTCACAAAAAATGTGTTTAGAATTTTTTAATACCTCTATTGCTCTAAAAGTAATATCACCAAGATTTCCTATAGGGGTAGATACGATATATAAACCGTTTTTAAACTTATTTTTGTCTATTTCTGAGTGCATAATAATCATCAATATATTATTAGATTGGCCATGAAAACTTTTAAAAAAATAATTTTAATTTTTTTTGTCATTTTTGGATTTAACAAACAAGTTTTTTCATCTGAAACAATAAATATTGGTCTTCTTGTTCCTCTTTCAGGGGAATATAAAGAGATCGGAAATTCTATAGTTAACTCTATAAGACTAGCGCTAAACTCTATCGATAATAAAAGAATTAAAATATTGCCAAGAGATACAAAATCAGACCCAACTGAGGCTTTGAAAGTTGCTAAAGAATTATATACAAACTATGATACAAAAATTGTTATTGGGCCTATCTTTAACTCTAGTACAAAATTTTTAATTAATTTACCCGAAGTAACCTTTCTTTCTTTTACAAATAAATTAACAAATAATAAATCTAATGTAATAAGCACAGGTGTAAATGCAGTATCCCAAATCGAGGCGATAAAAAAATTTCAAGAAATAAATAATTTAGAAAGAACTTTCTTCTTAGTTCCAAATAATGATTTTAAATTAGAAATTGAAAATGCAATTTCAAAAACAAAAATAAAACTAAAAGATAAATTTGTTTATGATTCTGACCCAACAAAATTAACTGCCCAGATTGAAAAAATTACAAGATATCCTCAAAGAAAACAAAATTTAATTGATGAAATTAAAAGATTAGAAAAATCAAACGATCTAAATAAAGAGATAAAAATCGAAAATTTAGAAAAAAAAGATACATTGGGTGGTATTAATTTCGACTCGATCATAATAGCTGACTTTGATGAGAATTTAAAAAGTGTAGCTACATCTTTGCTTTATACTGATGTTTCTTCAAAAAGAGTTAACTATATTAGTCTCAATCAATGGTTTGATAGAAGTTTACTAGAGGAAACATCTTTGCAACCAATATTTTTTCCATCTGTTAATAGATCAAACTACGATAGTTTTATAGAAGATTATAAAAAAGAATTTGACGATACTCCTAATCAAATTTCATTTTTAAGTTATGATATATTAGGACTTGTATATTATTTGCTCCTACAAAATAATTTTGAAGTAGACAATAAAATATTCACAAAAAAAAATAAATTTAAGGGTAAAATTGGAATTTTTAAAATCAACAAAAATAATATTACGCATGATCTAAGTTTTTATTCTGTTGAAAATAAAAAATTTAAAAAAATTTTCTGATTTTTTTAAATGCTTTAGATCTATGATCAATCTTATGCTTCATTTCAGGTCTCATTTGTCCAAATGTAATTTTTTTTCCTGTTGGAATAAATATTGGATCATAGCCAAATCCTCGGCTCCCCAATTTTTTTTTTGAAATTGTTCCTTCAATTTTACCAATTACACTTACAGTTTTAAAATTAGGCCCATAGATTGCTAATGCACATTTAAACCTAGCTTTTATTTTTCTCTTTTTCCAATTTTTGTCTTTAAGGTTCATTTTTTTAAACACTTTCTTTATAGCCCAATTGAAATTATTTTTTTTGCCAGACCATCTTGCGGAATAAATTCCAGGTGCTCTGTTTAATAAATCAATTTCAAGACCAGAGTCGTCGGCTAAGCAGATTTTACCTGTCAATTTGGAGTAATATTTTGCTTTTAATAATGCATTACCTTTGAATGTTTTGCTGGTCTCATTCGGACTTTTAGCTGATATTTTTTTTAGACTCAAAACTTTCACTTTTTTTGGAATAAGTTCTCTAATTTCTCTTAATTTTCCACTATTATTTGTACCAATTACTATTTCTTTAATTTTTTGTTTTTGCATCTAGAAATTAATAATTTACTTACCATATAGATAACTATGAACAAAGAAGAAACCTCAAAAAATGAAGATAAGTCTAACGATACCAAAAATAATCAAACTGATAAAAATAACATAGACCAACCGGAGAAAGAAAACGCAGAGGAAGCTAAAGAACTCTCTTTAGATGAAAAAATAAAAGAGTTAGAGGAGAAAATTGTTAGACTTTACGCGGAAATGGAAAACCAAAGGAGACGGTACGATAAAGAAAAAGATGAGGCCTTTGAATACGGTGGTTTTTCTTTTGCAAAAGAGGCATTAAATTTATTAGATAACTTAGAACGTGCTAAAGAATCACTTAACAATGATGAGACTATAAAAGATCAAGATATTTTAAAAAAAGTAATTAGCCATTTAGATATTATTTACAAAGATATGCTTTCAATATTCAAGAAGAATAATATTGAGCCCATAAAATCTATAGATCAAAAACTTGATCCAAATTTACATCAAGCAATGATGGAAATTGAGGATGATTCAAAAGAACCTGGGATTATTGTTCAAGAAATACAAAAAGGATTTTTAATGAAAGATAGACTTTTAAGACCATCTTTAGTTGGAGTATCAAAAAAAGAAGTCCGAGAGGATCTTAAGAAAGGAGAAAAGCCTCAAAAAAACGAGGAAAAACAATGAAAAATTTAATTTTTAGAATATCTTGTACTGCGAAAATTAACACTTATATGAATTTCAGATACAATATTATATGAGCAAAGTAATTGGAATAGATTTAGGAACAACAAATTCTTGCGTAGCCGTTATGGAAGGTTCGCAAGCTAAAGTATTAGAAAACGCCGAAGGTGCGAGAACAACTCCTTCTGTGGTAGCATTTACTGACAATGATGAGAAGTTAATTGGACAACCAGCAAAAAGACAGGCTGTTACAAATCCAGAAAATACAATTTTTGCTGTTAAGAGATTAATTGGAAGAAATTTCAATGATGCTTCAGTTAAGAAAGATGTTGAGACATCACCCTTTAAGATAATTAATTCTGAAAAAGGTGATGCTTGGATAGAGGCAAAAGGACAAAAATATTCTCCTTCACAGATTTCTGCTTTTGTTCTTCAAAAAATGAAAGAGACAGCAGAAAAATATCTAGGTCAAGAAGTAAGCAAAGCAGTAATAACTGTACCTGCATACTTTAATGATGCGCAGAGGCAGGCGACAAAAGATGCTGGAAAAATTGCAGGTCTAGAAGTGCTTAGAATTATTAATGAACCAACTGCTGCGTCATTAGCTTATGGACTTGATAAAAAAACAAATAAAAAAATTGCTGTTTACGACTTAGGTGGTGGAACATTTGATGTTTCAATTCTAGAACTTGGAGACGGTGTATTTGAAGTAAAATCTACAAATGGAGATACATTTCTAGGCGGTGAGGATTTTGATAATGCAATTGTTGAATATTTATTATCTGAATTTAAAAAAGAAAATGGTATTGATTTAAAATCAGACAAATTAGCACTACAAAGATTAAAAGAAGCAGCAGAGAAAGCAAAAATTGAATTATCTTCGGCTGCTCAAACAGAGATAAATTTACCATTTATAACTGCTGACAAAACAGGTCCAAAGCACATTAATTTAAAAATGACTAGAGCAAAACTAGAGGCTTTAGTTGAAGATTTAATAACAAGAACTATTCCACCATGTCAAACTGCCCTTAAAGATGCCGGCTTATCAGCATCAGATATAAATGAGGTAATACTAGTTGGTGGTATGACTAGAATGCCAAAAGTAATTGAAGAAGTTAAAAATTTCTTTGGCAAAGAGCCAAATAAAAGTGTTAACCCAGATGAAGTAGTTGCTATGGGAGCTGCTATTCAAGCTGGAGTTCTTCAGGGTGATGTGAAGGATGTATTGTTACTTGACGTAACTCCACTTTCACTTGGTATTGAAACACTTGGTGGTGTATCTACAAAATTAATTGAAAAAAATACGACTATACCAACAAAAAAAAGTCAGGTATTTTCTACAGCTGAGGATAATCAGCCAGCCGTTTCGATAAGAGTTTTACAAGGTGAGAGAGAGATGGCTTCCGATAACAAAATCTTAGGTAATTTTGAACTAGTTGGAATTGCGCCAGCTCCAAGAGGTGTTCCACAAATAGAAGTAACTTTTGATATAGATGCAAATGGTATTGTTAATGTTTCAGCAAAAGATAAGGGAACAGGAAAAGAGCAAAAAATTCAAATTCAAGCTTCTGGAGGACTTAGCGACGAGGAAATCAATAAAATGGTTAAAGAAGCAGAGTCTAATAAAGAGGCAGACAAAAAGAAAAGAGAGGCTGTTGATGCGAGAAACCAAGCTGATACATTATTGCACTCGACTGAGAAAAATTTAAAAGATCATGGTTCTAAGGTTTCTGATTCAGATAGGAAAGCTATTGAAACTGCATCTGCAAATTTAAGAAATTCTTTAAAGGGTACGGACGTTGAAGATATAAAGAAAAAAACACAAGATTTGGTTCAAGCTTCTATGAAATTAGGTGAAGCAATATATAAGTCGCAACAGAATACAAAGCCAGGAGATACACCTAAAGAAGCAAAAAAAGAGGATAAGAAAGACGAAAATGTTGTTGATGCAGACTTCGAGGAAGTAAAAGACGATAATAAAGAAAAAAGCGCCTAAGCTAGCAACAATTTGTCTGTAATTAGTTATGGCAAAAAGAGATTACTACGACGTCTTAGGTGTTGATAAAAGTTCAAGTGCAGATCAAATAAAATCAGCTTATAGAAAATTAGCAGTTAAATTCCACCCAGACAAAAATAAAGATGATAAAGATGCCGAAGAAAAATTTAAAGAAGCATCTGAGGCTTATCACGTTCTCTCTAATTCTGAAAGAAAACAAAATTACGATAATTTTGGTCACGCAGCTTTTGAAAACGGGGGAGGTGGAAAAGGTGGTTTTAGTAATTTTGATTTTTCAGGAAGTTTTTCAGACATATTTGAGGATTTTTTTGGTGAAGGATTTGGTGGAGGTGGCAGAAGATCTAGAAAGTCAAATTACCGTGGATCAGATTTAAGATACGACTTAACAATAAGTCTTGAAGAAGCATACTCAGGAAAAAAACAAGATATAAAATTTACCACTTCTGACAAATGTGAAACATGTAGCGGTACAGGCTCAAAACCAGGATATAATGCAGGATCTTGTTCTATGTGCGGGGGTCATGGTCAGGTTAGATCTAGTCAAGGATTTTTCACTGTTCAACAAACTTGTCCTCAATGCTCTGGTTCTGGGGAAGAAATTACACACCCATGTTCTTCATGTAGTGGACTAGGAAAAAAACAGGCTAGTAAAAGACTATCTGTTACTATTCCTAAGGGTGTTGACGATGGAACAAGAATAAGACTCGCAGGAAAAGGTGAGGCTGGCTCTAGAGGCGCAGGCAATGGAGACTTATATCTTTTCATTAACGTAAACTCACACGATCTATTTAAAAGATCAGACGAAAATTTGTTTTTTGAGTGTCCAATATCAATCACTGATGCTGCATTAGGATCATCAATAGAAATTCCAACAATAGATGGAGGAAAGGCAAAAATTAAAATACCAGCAGGCACACAAAGTGGTAAACAATTTAGATTAAAAGGAAAAGGAATGCCGTATATGAGAGGGGGTGGCGTTGGAGATTTGTATGTTCAGGTCAATACAGAGGTTCCAATATCCCTTAATAAAGAACAAAAAGAGTTACTGGAAAAATTTAGAGAAATCGAGAACGATAAGTCAAACCCTAGTATTAAACAATTTTTCAATAAAGCTAAAAATTTTTGGAACAATTAATTACATATAATTAAAAAAGTTAATTAATTTTTACTAATTAAATTGTATATATAACTTAATAATTTTTTAATTATAATTATATGATAATTTGGTTAGCTTCATATCCAAAAAGCGGTAACACCTGGTTGAGATCTTTTTTAGTTTCGTACTATTTTTCAAATGATGGTAATTTTCGATTTGAAGATTTAAGTAGAATTCCTGACTATCCAAACAAGATTTTCTTTGATGAAAATATTGATATTAAAAATATCAAAAAAGGTGAAATTTATAAATATTGGGAAAGTACACAAAATAATATTCGCAAGAAAAAAAAAGCTAAATTTATAAAAACTCATAACTCTTTAAAACCGATAAATAATATTCCTTTTACTAAAAGCAAAAATACTCTTGGGGTGGTTCATATTGTTAGAGATCCAAGAAATGTTATCACTTCAATTAAAAACCATTTTGGATTTAGTGATTACGAAATGGCATTAAATTATATGCAAACTGAGGGTGCTTATATGGAAGGAGAAGATAATGCTAGATATGCAATTGTAGACTCTTGGAAAACTCATTTTATATCATGGATGAAAAATCAGTCTTTAAAAAGAATATCAATTAGATATGAAGATTTAGTAAATGCTCCTGAAAAAGAGTTTTCTAAAGTTGTAGAATTTGTTGATGCCCTTTTAAATATTAAAGTAGGTTTAAATGAAGATAAGTTTATAAAATCTTTGAATTCGACAAAATTCGATATTTTACAAAAAGGTGAGGAGGAGGGAAAATTTAGTGAAAATGTTATTAGAAATGAAAAAAAAGTAAAGTTTTTTAATATGGGGCCAAAAAATAATTGGAAAACTGTATTACCGAAAGATATTCAGATAAAAATGAATGATTATTATAAAGAAGATTTAAAAAATTTAGGATATGAAGACTATTAATGGGCAAAATTAATCTAGCAATAACAGGTTGCCTTGGCAGAATGGGTAGGCAACTTATTAAAACAGCGGTTAAAGATAAATCTGTGAAAATAGTTTCACTAACGGAAAACACATTATTAAACAAAAAGATTTCGGGCATCTATCTTGAAAAAAATAGTAAAAAAGCATTCCAAAATGCTCATGTGATAATCGATTTCACGAGTCCTAAATGCACATTTGAGGTTTTAAAAATCGCAAGTAAATTAAAAAAAAAGGTTGTAATTGGTACTACTGGTTTTAGCAAAACAGAAGAGAATCATATAAAAAAATTTTCTAAGAAGATATCAATTTTAAAAGCAGGAAACATGAGTTTGGGTATAAACTTATTAATGTTTTTGACAGAAATAACTTCGAAAACTCTTGGAAAAAACTATTTAAGTAAGGTTTTTGAGGTGCATCATAAACATAAAAAAGACCACCCCTCTGGAACAGCATTGATGTTAGGAAAGGGAATAGCTAATGGAAAAGGCAAAGATTTTTATAAAATTATTGGAAAAAAATATTTAAATAAAAAGTCTTTCCCTTATGGAAAAAAAATTAATTTTAATTCATTAAGAAAAGGTGAGATTATAGGAGAACACGAAGTTAGATTTTCAAGTGGCAAAGAAATAATTACTTTAAATCACGAAGCTTTTGATAGATCCTTATATTCGGAGGGAGCTTTAGAGGCCGCAAAATGGATAAGCTCTAAAAAACCAGGACTATATTCAATGAGAGATCTTTTGAACTTTAAATAATGAATAATGTTAAAAAAGCAAAATTAATACTAAAAATTCTAAATAAAATTTATCCTAAAACACCTGTTCCTTTAAAACATAGAAATATTTTTACACTTCTTATATCTGTACTTCTGTCGGCACAATGTACTGATGTGAATGTAAATAATGTTACAAAAAATATTTATCCAAAATACAATAAACCAGAGCACTTTGTTAAACTTGGTAGAAAAAAAATTGAGAGACTGATAAAAAGTATTGGAATATTTAGAATTAAAGCAAAAAGCGTTTACAATTTGTCAAAAACATTAGTTGAAAAGTATGGTGGTAAGGTTCCTAAAACGTTTGAGCAACTAGAAGAGTTGCCAGGAGTTGGACATAAAACTGCTAGTGTTGTGATGTCACAAGGGTTTGGCTACCCTGCATTTCCAGTAGATACTCATATCCACCGATTAGCTCAAAGATGGGGTCTTACAAATGGAAAAAATGTTATTCAAACTGAAAGGGATTTAAAAAGATTATTCCCCAAAAAAAATTGGAATAAATTACATTTACAAATCATTTATTATGGAAGAGAATATTGTAAAGCTA
>CACJTN010000007.1:22500-37327 GCA_902596325.1 uncultured Pelagibacteraceae bacterium | reverse complement strand
TTTCTTTCCTGCCAATGATTTATATCTTTTAATTGTTTTAACTTTTGAAACTACCACATTGGATCTAAAAAAGGCCTTTTGCATAAGATTTTTGTTTTGTTTTTTTCCAATGCTTGTTGTTGAACCACTAAAAAATTCTACAAGATTATTTTTTGTATTAATTTTTAATGCTTTAAGAGGATGCTGTCGTGCTTCAGAAATAACAAAACAAGAATCAAGTTTTTTATTATTTAAAATTTTATTTATTGCCTTATCTATGTCTTCTGTAATTTGAAATGGGACTGTAGCTAAAAGTCGAACAATTAAATCAGGAATATAATTTTCCTTATCTTTTAAATATTGCAAAAGATGAATTATAAAATCAAGTTCATGAGATTTGTCTCCAGATAGATTTTTAGGTCTTAAAAAAGGAACCTCTGCTTTATAATTTCTTACTATTTTTGCATATTTTCTACTATCAGTGGAAACAATTAATCTATTTATAAATTTAGATTTAAGCGAAGTTTTTATTATTCTTCTGGCTAATGGCTGACCATTAAATAATTTAATATTTTTATCTTTTATTCCCTTTGAGCCACTCCTAATTCCAATGATTCCTAAAATTTTTAATTTTTTCCTCATAGTAAATTTTTAAATTTTATAAAAACTTGATTTGTTTAATTTTTGTAGTTTTTAAACCTGAATTGGTTTTTATTCCAAATTTATGTTCTACTCGCACTCTATCATTAAAATGTGGTGTTGATGCTTCTATAATTTCACATTTAGAGATCGCGTATTCTTGATGAATAGCCCCAGGAGGAAAATGAAAAACATCCCCCTTTTTTAAGATTATACTTCGTAATTTATTTTTATTGTTTACATAAATAATCTTCAGCTTTCCAGATATTATATAACCGCACTCATTTTTTTTTCTGTGAAATTGAAGCCCGCCCCCTTTGCCCTTTTTGATTACTAATTTTTTTAAGGATATTTTTTTCGGTATTAAAGCGAGCAAAATTTCTTCACCCCAGTCTCTTTTTCCTAATTTTTTTTTTTTTGGAATTATTATTTGTTTTCTCATCGTATATTAATTTAAAAATTCCATTTTAATCAATTCATCTTCTTTCAAGTCTTTGTTGATAACTTTATTTTTTATTTCATAAAATTGATAAGGGGGCAATCCACCTCCGGGTGATTTAAATGTAAGATTATCAAGATCTAATTTTTCACCCTTTTTAATATCTCTTTTGGCTACAATAGACTTAGCCATTTTATAAACAGGTTTTTTTTCAGACTCCAAAATTTTTTTTTCTTCACTTCCAAGCATAGTTGGTATCCTCTTTATATTTCTTATGAACTTTGTAAAACCATGTGGTTCTAATGAAAAAGCATGATCTGTACCTTTCAGTGCACGATTTAATGTTACATGTTTTTCAAATACTCTTGCTCCTAAAAGAAAGGCTATAGGTCCTGCATCTATTCCATTTTCGTGATCTGAAAGACCTATTATATGATTAGGGAAATTTTTTTTATAAGTCTCAATTACTTTTAAATTTAAGTCTGAAATTTCTGGGGGATACGATGCACAACAATGCATAATAATCAAATCAGAATTATATTTACATATAGAGTCTCTTGCTCTTTTGACATCATCAAAACTTCCATGTCCTGTGCTTAAAAAGATTTTTTTGTTTCTTTTTGCAATTTCAATTTGTAATGGCGTGTTAAGTAAATCAGCTGATGCAATTTTAAAAGCTGGAACTCCTAAATTATCCAAAAAATCTATACTTTCAAAGTCAAATGGTGTTGCAAAAAAATCAATATCAATTTCTTTAGCATAATTTTTAATTTCATTAAACTGACTCTCATCAAACTCTAAGGCCTCTCTATGTTTGCCATAAGTTTCTCCGTAGCTATTTTTATTATCGTAGGGGGAGTTATAAAATTTTTTTGTATACAATTTTTTATTGTTTCTTTTTTGAAATTTTACAGCATTAGCTCCCGCATCCTTCGACATCTTAATTAAATTGAATGCTTTTTCTAAACTTCCTTGATGATTATGACCAATTTCAGCAATGAAAAATGGATCTTTTTTATTAATATTCATTTTTAATATATTTTTCTAGAAAGATTTCTAAATTAATTAATTTCCATTCTAAAGCTTTGGTTATTTTTTTTTTTATTTTTTTTATTCCAAGAAATTCTTTAACATATTTAAAATTACTATGATATAATTCATTTTTTAGCTGGTTAGGGTAACCTGAAAAACCTTCTTTAACTTTAATTAAACGTTTATCAAAATATCTTATAAAAATATCTTTTAAAATATTTTTTTGAATAAATTTTTTATTCTTATTATTCACATCATATTTATATTTTAGTGGCAAATTTATGATCATTTTTAAAATTTCTTTCTGAATAAATATATTTCTAGGTTCTACTGAAAAATTACAACAAATTAAATCATTAGACCTATTTGCTACATTTATTGATTGAATGAAGTAATCCAAATATAATGATGATTGAATATTTTGTTCTTTGCTATTCAAAAAATCATAATGATCCATAACTTGTGACCATCTTGTATCAAAAAAATTTCTATTTTTCTCATTATCAAAAGACTCAAATTCTAAATCTAAATCAATTAGGCTAGAATATGGAGAATTATTTTGATCATAATTTTTTGAATTGTTTGAAAATACTTTCAAATAAATTTGTTGCCCACCAAATAATTCATCACACCCATCTGCGGAAAAAAAAACTTTACAATTTTTTTTTTTAAATTCTTGGGATAATTGCATTCTGCTGGGTAAATCATGAGTTTGCATTGGGCTTGAAATTATATCATAAACTTTTTGAGCATTTTTTTTGTAAATATTGTCATTTGAATTAAAAACCAAAATCTTCTTTTTAAGATATTTTTCAAAAAAGCTTTTATTTTCATAAATAATTTTATCTTTTAATTTATGATTGATAGATAAATTAATATTGGGTTTCTTAATTTTTGAGAGAATTGCAGTTTGTAATGAAGAGTCAATACCACCTGAAACTATACTACCAAATCTTTTATTGGGTATCATTAATTTTGCTTGGCTTAAAAGTTTATGTTCAAGTAATTCAATTAAATCATGTTTTTTTAGTTTATTATAATAATTGTACTCGTTTTCGTTAATCCAATTTAAGGGATTCTCATATATTTTTTTAATTAATTTTTTTTTTTTAGTATCATAGTTTGCCATAACACCGTTTTGAAATAATTTAATATTTTTAAAACAAGTGTTTTCTAATGGCATATAATGTCTAGTAGCAAAATAAGATTTAAGAGTGTTAATGTTTAAACTAGTTTTGTCTAAAAATTTAATTATACTTTTAGGTGTAGATGAAACAATAAAAAATTTTTCATCTTCGTAATAGTATAAATTTTTTTCTCCTTGAACATCGTTTGATATTATTAATTTTTTACTTTTTTGATCAAATATTACATACGCAAACATTCCATTAATTTTTTCTGGAATTTTTGACTCATTTAGCGCGTCATAAAGATTAACTAAAATTTCAGTATCTGTGAAATCTTCATCTTTTTTAATATACCCTAAATTCAAGTATTTTTTCTTAAGAGTTTCATAATTATAAATTTCACCATTCAAAGAAATGGAATAATTTTTGCTTTTTGATTTAAATAAATCATTTGTTTTATCTGGCCTTCCAGTAATCGATAAAATTGAATTCGAAATAAATAACCTTTTATTCAAAAAAAAATTATATTTCTTCAAATCTGGGCCTCTATTATGTAATTCATTTAATGCTTTAAAACACTTCGAATGATTTAAAGAATTACTTTTTTTTGAAAAGACAGTAAATATTCCACACATAAAATTAATTTTTCCTTATATAAATTATTATATTCCTAAAATTTAAATTTGAGGAAAATTAATATATAAATTTTGATTTTTTAAAAATTTTTTGAAATCCTCTATGTCAACTTTTTCTTTATTTAATTTGAATTCATCGGAGTTTTCTTTTTGAAATAAATAATATACCAAAAAGTTTTTTGCATGAGCATTATTTACTCCATAACTTAAAAATATAGCCCTTCTTATTCCCTTAGTTGGTAAAGAACGGTGATAGAGATTTGCTAAGAATATTACACAATCACCCTGCTCCACATAAATATTTTTACCTAAAATATTATTAATTATAAATTTAAAATATTTGCTGTGATAGATCCTTTTAAATTCAGTTCTTGTTCTTCTGAGAAAATTACATATATATCCCTTGCCTATGTGAGTTCTGGGTATTACTCCTAATCCTGTTTTATTGTTTTTTTCTGGAAAGTAAATTGCAACTCTCAAGACGTTATAATCAGTTTTTTTGTCCCAATCTGGACCATTTCCATAAACTCTAGAAACATTATCTCTATGCCAGTTACTATCTATTTCAATATCACTTTTTTGAATAACTGAATGACTATTATGTAAAAAAACAATTTGATCTCCAAGTAGATCTCTCAAAATCTTCAATAATTTGCTATTTGATATTAAATTCCAATATTCTGGATAGTTTCCTAATGGTCTAATAAAACTTTTGTTTAAATGATTAGTATTTTGAATTTCTATCAAATTTTTTATTTCTTCTTTATTAAAAAAATTTTTTAAAACTATAAAACCCTCTTTATACAGTTTTTTTTTTAATTCTTGATTAGCATTCATATAAAATGAAATTATTTACTTTATTAACGCCAACTTATACAGTATTTGCATAAAAAAACAGCATAAATATGAGAAAAATTATAACTATTTTTCATCGAGCAGTATTAAGAATTAAAAATTATGGTCTAATTGAATCAATAAAATATTTTCCAAAATTCTTAATTAAATCAAAAAAAATTGACCTTGATGCAATTAATTTAAAAGATAATATTTCATTGGATAACTTATGTTTTATATTTGGAACAGATAAAGCATTCTTAGATAGAAAAAAAACATTCTATAAACTTAACAAAGATTCTAAATTCAAAAAAAAATTTCCAAATTATGAATCTTGGATAAATGAGAGAAAATTTAAACTTTATAAGTATGAGTTAGGACTTAATTACGCCAAATTTTATGAAAAATATTTTGCAGATCTAAAATATAAGAAATTAAAAATCTTAGAGATTGGAGTTGCTGCGGGACATTCATTAGCAGCCTGGTATAAATATTTTCCAAATTCCCAAATATATGGAATAGATATTAAAGATAAAACTTTTCTTTTGTATAAAGGCAAAAGATTAAGATATGATATAATTGACTGCTTAGATACAAAATCAATTAAAAAATATTGTAAAGAATTCGGTAAATTTGATTTAATAATAGATGACTCTTTCCATGATCATCCGTTTTTTGAGATGAACATAAAAAATTTTTTTCCATATCTAAATAGTGGAGGAATATACTTCTTGGAAGACTTTTTAGATATGGACAAAAAATTAAAATCTATTCGTCAATACAATTTAAAATATAAAAAAAAACTCATGTGGGGTTTTGAAGTTACCATGCACGAAAAATTTGGTTTTTTTAAAAAAAAAAAAATATTCAATGACCAAATCTTCACAAAAAAAGATTTAAGATATATCTACAAATACTTAAAAAAAGTTAATGTTCATTATCCTGGACATCCTGTAAGTTCGCTTGCGGCTATGATTAAAAAATAAAGGATAAGATGAACTTTTTTAAGAATTATAAATTCTTTATTGATATAATCAATCATAATAAGAAAGAGTTTAATTCTGTCAATTATAATAATAAAAGAAGAATTTTAGTTGAGTTCAATAATTTTTGTTCTGATCATATTCCTTTATCTTATTGTGCTAATATTTTAAAAAGAAAATTTAAAGCTGATATTTATGCATATCCAGGACACATCCTTTTATCCTATCCGCTCAAACAAAATTTAATTAGCAAGATTAAATTTATTTTAGGTAATTTTTTTAAGTTGAAATATTTTGGAGTTTATAAATCTTTTGGTACAAAAAAAATATTTTATCCAAATCCCACTAAAAATATAATAATTAAGGCTAAAAAAACATTTAAATTTTTTAAATCAAAAGTTAGGACTTTGAAAGATTTAGAAACTTTTACTTATAATAAAATACTAATTGGTGATTTGTTATATGACACTTATTTAAAAAATAAATACTCCGAAGTCCCCACAATCGATTTACATTCAGAAGATTTTTTGAAATTTGCCAGTGAATTCTTTATACTTTTTGAATATTGGTTTCATTATTTAAAAAATAACAAAGTAAAAGCAATAATTAGCTCCCACTCTGTCTATTCCTTAGGAATTTTGGCCAGAATAGGATTAAAAAATAAAATTGAGTGTTTTATTTTAACCTATGATGAATTTAAGCGAATAAATGATAAACATCCAAGACAAGGTTATGAAGTGAAAAAGTTTAAAAAACTTTTTAGCAGAATACCAAATAAAAGAAAAAAAGATTTAATACGAAAGTCAAAGCAAAAAATAAGTAAAAGATTAATTGGTAATTATAGTGCTGACTATGGATGGATAACTAAAAGTCCTTTTGGCAAGGGTAAAAATTTAAAGATTAAAAAAAATAATAAAAAAATTTTTGTTATAGCAACACATGATTTTGTCGATGGTCCTCATGCGCTTGGAAACTCTATTTATTCTGATTTTTATCAGTGGCTAATTAATTTATGTGAGCTATCAAAAAAAACTGATGATATTTGGTTAGTAAAAACTCATCCAAGCTTTTCTGATGAGTTTACATATTATATTAAATATGAAAGAGAAGTAACTAAAAATATTTTAAAACATTACCCAAAAGTAAAATTACTAGATAAAGGTACAACTTTAAATGATTTAGTCAAAATAAATGTTGATGCTGTTTTTACTGTAAATGGTACAATTGGATTTGATTTCGCTATATTAGGTACAAGTGTAATAAATTCATCTCAAAACAATCCTCACATAAATTATAAGTTTAATTTCCATCCTAAAAATGAAAAAGAACTAAAATATTTAATTTTAAATTTTAAAAAATTTAAGAATAAATTAAAAATAAATAAAAAAGACCTGTATGAATTTTATGCTATGAGAAATATTTATTTTACAAGAAATTGGTTTTTTAAAGATCTTGATGAAACCACAAAAAATATAGGTAGTTATCATAATTTCCATAAACCATTATTTTATCGTTATTGGATAAAAAATTTTGAAACATTCGACAAAAAGAAAACTGTGAGATTTATAAAAAAATTTTTATATTCAGATAATATTTTTTTATTAAATAATGAAAATTTAGGCAGTTATTAGATTAGCTTTTTTAATTCAGATATAGTTAATTTTTCAGGGTTATCAGAACTATTATATGAAAATGGTTTTTTAATTAATTTCGCGTTAAATTTTTTTAGATATTTTAATTTATTCTCGATTTTTGTCGGTAATATTATATAAAATCTTCTGCTTTCTATTGCATTGTATGAGTCACTTATTGTTATCATCTCTTCATTAATTTTTTCACCCTCTCTAATACCTACAAAATTAATTTTGGTTTTTGTTGAAATAGATTTCGCAAGATCCAAAATATTATAGCTTTTGAGTTTTGGAACAAATATTTCACAACCTAGTGATTTCTTTAAAGCGTATAGAACAAATTCTACACCTTCTTTTAACGTAATGTTAAATCTGGTCATTCTTTTATCAGTTATGTTAAAAGTTCCTTGCTTTTTATTTTGTTTAAAGAGCGGTATCACAGATCCGCGCGAGTTCATTACATTTCCATATCTTACTACCGAAAAAGATATGTTCCTTTTTCCACTTAAGTTATTCGCAGAAATAAAAAGTTTGTCAGAACATAGTTTTGTTGCGCCATAAAGATTTATTGGGGCTGCGGCTTTATCTGTTGATAAGGCTATAACTTTTTTTACTTTATTTTGTAAGGCGGCTTCTATGACATTTTGAGCGCCTATTATGTTAGTGTTAATAAACTCAAAAGGATTATATTCTGCAGTGTCAACCTGCTTTAATGCAGCCGCATGAATAACATAATCTACATCTTTAAATGCTAAATTTAATCTGCTCAAATCTCTTACATCTCCCAAAAAATATCTCATACATTTAATAGTTTTTTCCGAAAATATTTTTTTCATCTCATACTGTTTAAATTCATCTCTGCTGAAAATTATCAGTTTTTTTAATTGGAATTTTTTAAGGATAATCTTTGTAAAAGCTTTACCAAAACTGCCTGTGCCGCCTGTAATCAATATGGATTTATTATTTAACATTAAGAAATATTTGTTAATAGTACTTTTTTTTAAAAAAAAATTCTATTTTTTTTATTATGTAATTTATTTTTTTTTGTGGTAATTTGTAATATATTGGAAGGCTAATAGCCTGATTATAATATTTTTTTGCATTAAAATCTAAAAATCTATCATTGAATACTTTAAATTTATTAATTGGAATATAGTGATATTGCAACGTTACTCTATTTTTTAGCATATAATTTATAAACTTTGTCTTAATTTTTTTATCATTAATTTTTAGTTTAATTATATAAAGGTGATTTGATGAACAATAATTTTCATTTTGTTTGGTGATAATTAAATTTGGTATTTTATTTAATTTTTTGTCATAGATGTCTGAAATTTTTTTTCTATAAGTTAAAAATTTGTTTATTTTTTTAAGCTGACTAATTCCTAATGAACACTGAAAATCTGTTAATCTAAAATTTAACGTGTTATGGACTATATCATATGACCAATGATTTTTTTTTTCTCTAAATATTCCAAGCGATCTAAGTAGTTTTAATTTATTAAAAATTTTTTTTGAATTTGTCGTTACTGCTCCACCTTCACCGGTTGTAATGGATTTCACTGGATGAAAAGAAAAAGTTGCTATATCAGAATGCTTACAGCTACCAATTAAATATTTATTATTATTACTGTAATAATGAGATCCAAATGCATGGCAGGCATCTTCTATTATATAAGATTTATACTTTTTTTTAAATTTTACAAATTTATCTGCATTATAAGGATACCCACCCATATACATCACTACAATAGCCTTAATTTTTTTTAAATTAAATTTTTTACAACAATCCTCTACATTTTTGGGGGTCATTTGTCCTGTATAAAAATCTATATCTGCTAAATACACTTTTGCACCAAGAATTTTAGCTACATTGTAAGAAGAAATGAAGTTTATGCTCGGCATAATCACAATGTCATTTTTTTTTAAATTGATACTCTTAAATGCCAAAAATAAAGCAGAAGTACCGTTATTACATGTCAAAGTATACTTAGATCCCAAATAAAAGCTTAACTTTTTTTCAAAATTTATAACTTCTTTTCCAGTTGTTATTTTTTCATTTTTTAAAGTTTTTCCAACGGATGCAATATCTTTATTATCTATATATTGTTTACCATAGGGTATATTTTTCATTTATTTTTGCGTAATAATTTTTTACATTAATTTACTTTTTCTCTAATTCCACTTTTACAGACTTCACTCTCAAGAAATTCTGATTTATCTATACCTTTTTTTTCGTAAATATTTATTTTATAAAATAAATCGTTCAGTAAATCGTAATATTTATTTAGTATTTTCTCAGTATGTGATGTAGAGCAATAAACAACATTTGAAGCCATTATATTATTTTTTAACATTTCCTGGGAAATAAATGTTTTATAAACAAAATTATTTTTTGAACTAAAACTAAAAAAAGGTATTGCATTAATACCACCAACTTTTATATCAAGCTTATTAGATGATGAAATTTTTTTCCAATTCTTTTTAAGATTTTTTCCTATTTTAGTAATTGTTTTCCATGATTTAACTTTTTCCATTGCCTCCAAAGTAGCTAATGCTGCAACTGGACCAACTCTTTCGGTCCAAAATGTACTACTGATAAAAGTAGAATTGCATGCTTCCATTATTGGTTTTTTTCCAACTATTGCATTTATTGCATATCCATTACCTAAAGCTTTTCCAAATATTGCCATATCTGGGTTGACCTTGTAAAATTTATGGAGCCCCCCGTAAGCTTCTCTGAAACCTGAGGTGCATTCGTCAAAAATTAAAATTATATTTTTTTCATCAGCTAACTTTCTAACTTTATGTAAAAAATTATTCTTAGGCTCGTCACTCCTTTGAACCTCCATTTTTATTACTCCAATATTATGCCTGTTTACAATTTTTTTTAATTCTACAAAATTATTATATTCAAAAGGAAATATTGTATCTTTTAAATTGTACGGTACACCTTTATATGGAACTTTGTTCATCAAGTGATTTTCTAGTTTATTTTTTCCCCCTATATTCGTAGATAAATACCAATCGTGCCAGCCATGATAGCCACATATAGCAACTTTGTCTTTCCCTGAGTAGGCTCTGCCTATTCTAATGGCTACAGCGTTAGCTTCTCCACCTGACCTTGTGAACCTCACCATCTCACCCCAGGGATGAAGATCTATTAGTCTATCTGCCAGATTAATTTCTTCGACAGAATTTAAGGTTGTCATTGTTCCTTTTTTTACTGCCTCTATAACTTTTTTTTCCACATACGGGTGGGAATATCCTAAAGAATTTGTTCCAACACCCATAAAAGATAAATCTTTATATTTTATGTTATCTAAATCCCATATTTCACACCCTTTACTTTTAATAAAATATGACGGCCATTTATTAGGCAAAAACAAATCAGGATTTTTAGAAAATAACATTGTTCCACCCGGTATAATTTGTTTAGCTCTTTTCCATGTTTTGTAACCAGTGGACATTGTTTTTCCTTCGTTATTATTTATATCGCTATTTGTCACAAACAATTCTTTATTTCTTTTATATAATTTTATAATGTCATTGAAAGTAAAATTATTCTTTTTCTTCCTTTTAAAATACTGGTAAATATTTTTTAGGACCACCTCATCATCTTTTTCATCTAAGGTTAATCTTAAAAAAGAATAATCCTCATGGAATTTGAAACTAAATCTTTTAATTTCTTTATTATTTCTTAAATATGTAGTTACATGTTCTCTATCCTTTGAATTGCTTTTTATTTTCTTAATTGACAATTTAAGAAACTTGCTTTTAAAAATTTCAATATCTAGGCCATCCGGAAATGTAGAAGGTAAATCATTAGTTGTATAATCTGAGTTCTTTTTAATATGCAACTCAATCATTTTATCTAACATCTTATAATCTATAAATGGACAATCAGATGTAATACGAACTATATTTTTTGGCCTATATTTTTTATAAGCTAAATAATATCTGAGCAAAACATCATTTTCTGGGCCCGTGAAAAAAGTGGCTGAATTTTTTTTACAAATTTTTTTTATTAAATTATTTTTGGGATCTAAAGTTGATAAAACGTAAATTTTTAATTTATATTTGCTTTTTTTCAATCTTTTAATAAGAAATTCTAAATATGATGTTTTTCCTAATTTTTTTAATATTTTGCCTGGATATCTTTTTGATGAATATCTAGCTTGAATGAAAATTGCTAATTTTTCTTCCATAATCTCGGATCAATTATTCTGGTTTTGTTTGCTAGTGAAAATCTACTGAACTTTATCTTTTTAAAATTTTTTTTTTTAAAGTTATTTAGAATTTCTCTAAGTTGTATTTCATTATCAAATCCAAATGTCAATAGGTCTAATTCTTTTATAGATTTAATAAAAATCAAACAGGCACTAAGCTGAGAAACCTTGTTGTTAGCGCACCAATTAACAAATTTTTTATGTTTATTTTTAAAATAACGTTCTTTAAAAAAGGGATTGCTTTTAAGCAGAATACCTTGAAGAAAACAAGATCTTGCCATCAACACAATCTTTTTTTTTTTTAATTTACTAAGTAAGTTTTTTTTTAACATTCTTTGATCAAAAATATTAATGGGAAATTGTATTATATCAGGTTTCCAAAATATTAATATTTTCTTAATTTCATCAGGAGAATATACTGATACACCAATATTATCGACTAAACCCTTTTTTTTAAATTTTTGAATTATCTCAAGGCTCTTTCTGTTTTTCATCAGATCCTCTACATTATGAAATAGTAATGAGTGTAATTTTTTTATTTTTAAATCCTTAAGTGTTTTAGTTAGTAAAAGATTTAAAGATTTATAATCTATTTTACCATTTTTTAATGGGGTCACAAATTTTGTGATAACTTTTTTTTTTTTAAAATATTTACCTAAAATTTTATGAGAATTTCCATACCCAATTGCTGTATCAAAATATATTATTTGTTTTTTAGAAATTTTTTTTATAGAAAATATAGTTTTTTTTTCAATTTTTTTTTTTTTAAAACCGTAGCTTAAATCAAAATTGGCAGTCCCCAATACTAATTTCATATCAAGATTCTTTTTTTAATAAATTTTATAGTTTGAGAGAGCTTTGCATCTCGTGAATATAATTCCCAACCACCTGGTATTATATTATAAAATTTCTTATCATTATTAAATTTTTTAAATAATTTATAGTCATTTTTTGTAACCAGTATATGTCTTATTTCGTTTTTTGAAGTAATAAAATTTAATTTATATTTGTTAATATTAAATTTATTAAATATAGTTTTTAAATTTGAAACCACATTCTTATAAGTTAACTCCTTGCGATAAAAACATTCGACATTCACTTTAATTTTTTTATTCATTTGATAAATATAGATTCTGTTTATTGGAAACTTTTTTGAAAACACTTGAAAGTATATGTCCTTAATAATGTTCTGTCTTAATACAATATTGAAATAAAATGTTGAGATTTTTACAATAGCATTATCTAAATTTTTGTTGTATGCATTTCTTATAAGAGTTACCGGATTGCATGCCCATACATAATAATCTGCACTAAGTTTCTTGTTATTATAATAGATATTAAGTGGCAGATTTAAGTTTTTTTTAATTTTGATTTTTGAATTGTAAAATATTTTAACATTTTTAAGAGTATTTTTTTCAAAAATATCAAATATTTCATTATAGCCAACTAAGGGCACGTAAGACTCTCTATTTTCTTTTTTTGGAATACCTAACAAATTGTTAGCGTATTTATTTTTTTTTTTTACGTTTTGTAATTTTTTTTTATCATTTATAAAATAAACTCTTCCCGTTTGAGATGGTTCTACGCAGCCGTGATGCAGTTTATCTAAATCATGAAAATAATTTTTTGTCCATGATTGTAATGCATCATTAACGTTTTTTTGATAACTGTTAAATCTATCTAATAAACTTAAGTTATTCTTAAATTTTTTAATACCTAAAAATTTTTTGTCTGTTATAGGTAATGCGAAATTTTTATGTGTTATAGACTTTTTATTATTAAATATGTCAGTATAAGACGCATATTTTAACTTTATTTTTTTTAAATATTTTTTTGTATGTTCATTACAAAAATAATCGTTATATAGTTTGTTTATTTCAACATACTGGGGGCCACTAAGAAATTTTTCTTTATTCTTACCATTGTTTAAAATCACATCACTTAAGACACCACCTAATCGATCTGATTTCTCATATATCTCAACTTTAAATTTTTTATTGGCTAAAAAACTTGCAATAATACAGCCTGTAATTCCTCCACCAACGACTATTATTTTTTTCATAAATATTTATAATATTAAAAAATATAAAATTATATAAAAATTTTAGAAATTAAGCTTAGCTACTTAGATGAAACTTCTTGTCACTCAACCAACTTTTTTACCTTGGATAGGATATTTTGATTTAATTGAACAATCGGATCTAGTAGTATTTCTTGACGATGTCAAATTTGAAAAACAAAGTTGGCAACAAAGAAATAGGATAAAATCAAGCAAAGAATTACAGTGGATAACTATAGCTATTAAAAACAAAGGAAAAAGCAATCAACTTATAAAAGAAGTTACATTAGATAAAAAAAACAATAATTTTCGAAAATTGTCAAATAAGTTTTATGTAAACTATAGTAAATCAAAATATTTTGAAAAGTACAGAGATAGTTTTTTTGGGGTACTTCAAAAAGGTTTAGATAATGGAAATCTTTTAGAGTTAAATATATCTATAATTAAATATATTTTAGAAAGTTTAAAAATAAATAAAAAGATTTTTTTATCATCGGAATTTGATATAGAAGGTAAAAGAGTTCATAAAATAGTCAATACCTGTAAATACTTTAATTGTAATGAATACATATCCACTAGAGGAGCAAAGGATTATTTATCAGTCGAGAAAAACCTGTTTAAAGAAAATAATATTAGAGTTTATTTACATAATTACAAGCATCCAAACTATTCTCAATGTAGTGGGAAGTTCATACCCTATGCCTCAACTATAGATTTATTATTTAATGAAGGTGAAAACTCAAAAAATATAATTAAAAACGGTAGATTAAAATTTTTTGAGTTTTAGACCAAGTTTTCTCTTACTCAGTGGATTTGAATGAATAAAATTTGTTTTAGATTTTTTACCAATAAGATATTTAAGTAATCTAGGGTCTAGTCCTTTTCCTGGCCTTATAATTTTTAAGTTGTCATTCGAAAATTCATCACCTGCTTTAATATTTTTTGAAACATATATTGACCTTCTGTATTTTTTATATTGCTTCTCGGAAACTGATATTTTTTTTGTTCTTTTACCTATACTTTTCCACGCTGCTTCGCTTTCATCGATTAGTACTTTCATCATTTTTGGGTCAATTGAAAAATCTTTATCTAAGGATTTAGATTTATTTGATAGTTTAAAATGTTTTTCTACTAAACATGAACCAAATCCTACTGAATTAATCGCAGATCCAATGCCACTTGTGTGATCTGAGAAACCAGCTAAGCATTTGTATTTTTCTTTGATAAAACTAATAACTTT
>CACJTN010000007.1:0-17500 GCA_902596325.1 uncultured Pelagibacteraceae bacterium | reverse complement strand
CTCCAGCTTATCACTGGCAGTTCTTTCAGAGTGCCCAACTAAATGATGGCAACTAAAAGTGAGGGTTGCGCTCGTTGCGGGACTTAACCCAACATCTCACGACACGAGCTGACGACAGCCATGCAGCACCTGTGTTTCGTCCGGCCGAACCGAAAACTTTAATCTCTTAAAGTCGCGACGAACATGTCAAGTGTTGGTAAGGTTCTGCGCGTATCTTCGAATTAAACCACATGCTCCACTACTTGTGCGGGTCCCCGTCAATTCATTTGAGTTTTAACCTTGCGGTCGTACTCCCCAGGCGGTGTGTTTATTGCTTTCGCTGCGACACTGAAAATAAATTTCCAACGTCTAACACACATCGTTTACGGCATGGACTACGAGGGTATCTAATCCTCTTCGCTACCCATGCTTTCGTTCCTCAGTGTCAGTAATGATCCAGAAAGCTGCCTTCGCAATTGGTATTCTTTCTAATATCTACGAATTTCACCTCTACACTAGAAATTCTGCTTTCCTCTATCAAACTCTAGCCAAAAAGTTTTGATGGCAGTTCCAGAGTTAAGCTCTGGGATTTCACCACCAACTTTTTTGACAACCTACGAACTCTTTAAGCCCAGTAATTCCGAACTACGCTAGGTCCCTTCGTATTACCGCGGCTGCTGGCACGAAGTTAGCCGGACCTTCTTATTCGGGTACAGTCATTTTCTTCCCCGACGAAAGAGCTTTACAACCCAAAGGCCTTCTTCACTCACGCGGCATCGCTGCATCAGGGTTTCCCCCATTGTGCAAGATTCCCTACTGCTGCCTCCCGTAGGAGTTTGGGCCGTGTCTCAGTCCCAATGTGGCTGATCATCCTCTCAAATCAGCTATTGATCAAAGTCTTGGTGAGCCATTACCTCACCAACAAACTAATCAAGTGCGGGCTCATCCATTGGCGCATAAAGCTTTCTCCGTAAAGACTTATGAGGTATTAGCACAAGTTTCCTCGTGTTATTCCTCACCAAAGGGAAGATACCCACATGTTACTCACCCGTCTGCCACTAAGTATTGCTACTTCGTTCGACTTGCATGTATTAGGCGTGCCGCCAGCGTACGTTCTGAGCCATGATCAAACTCTCAAGTTTAAAAACGGCGCACACTAGCTTCATCATAAGTACTAAGAATAATACTTATGTGTTTAGAAGTATGTACGACAAATTTTGGTAACCTTAACCGTCCACACTTCTCTTCTCAAATTTTAACAAAAAAAATAGCTAATTAGGCAAAAAACCTAATAATTACAGCTTTTATATAGGCTGAGTTTAAGGCTTATATGCTAATATTTTAGGAAATCAAGCTATTAGATTTAAAAAAATATGTTAAAAAACCATATAAATCAACATTTTTTAGATGAAGATACAATTAATAAATAAAACTCTTAGGGATTACATTCATTTGCTTATTGTGGCCATATCTATTGTTTTTATACTGTTAATTTTTAATTTCTATAGTTCATACAAGAAAAATGAACTTTTATACTTTGAAAAAGTATTAAAAAACACATATCTAAACAAGACCCTAGACACTGTTGTAGAAAATCTCAGTCCAAGATACCAAGTAATAAAATATAAAGTCAATGAGGGAGATAGTCTTGAAAAAATCCTAAATAACTTTGAGATATCTAATCAAGAGAAAAGAATTATTTTAAAAAATATTTTAAATAATAAAAAAATTAATAAAATTTTTGAAAATCAAACAATAAGTTTTCAAATTGATAGAAAAGAACCAGTCAAGATAGTTGAGATAAATTTTACAATTAACAAGACAACCAACATTATTTTTAAAAGAGACATTTTAAAAGATAAGTTTGCTGTAACAAAAATTGAGAAAAATTTGAGAAAAGATTTTGCTTACAAAGAATCTGTAATTAAAAATAGTTTATATTCAAGTGCGATTAAGGAAAAAATACCCCCGTCATTAATAGTTGAATTTGCAAGAATTTATGGATTTCAAATAGACTTCCAAAGAGACATTTGGAAAAATGACATGTTTCAAATAATTTATGAAAATTTTTTTAATGACGACAATGAAGCAATAGAAACTGGAAATATAATATATGCTAATTTAATATTACAGGGTAAGGAATACCCTTTGTATTTTTTTAAAAATGACCAAATGAGTGATTACTTTGATGAAAGAGGTCAAAGTATAAAAAAAACTTTAATGAAGACTCCTATAAATGGGGCTAGACTATCATCAAGTTTTGGTAAAAGAAAACATCCAATTCTAGGTTTTACAAAAATGCACACAGGAACTGATTTTGCAGCACCACTGGGTACTCCAATTATGGCATCTGGTGATGGTGTTGTAATTAAAGCATCTTGGTGTGGTGGTGGTGGCAATTGTGTAAAAATAAAACACAATTCTATTTACTCTACTGTTTATGCACATTTATCAAAATTTGGCAGAGGTATAAAAAAAGGTACTAGGGTCAAACAAGGTCAAACTATTGGCTATGTTGGTTCAACAGGTATGTCCACTGGTCCCCATTTACATTATGAAGTTATAGAAAATGGAAGGAAAGTAAACTCACAAAAATTAAAGCTACCTTCAGGTAAAACTTTAAAAGGTATTGAAAGAAAGGAGTTTGAAATTATTAAAATCAAAACCAATGTATTAAAGTCTGAACTTATCGACAGGACAAGTTAAATTAAATTTTATAAAATGTGAACTAGATTAATTTTTTTTCAGTGAGATTTGTTTCAGTATAATTTTCAACATTTTTTTCAGAATTTATTTCGTTTTGTTTTTCATAAATTCTTGTGAAATGATCAGCGTGTTGATAATAATTTTCAGATAGTATTTTGTCGCCATTGGATAAGGCTTCTTTTGCAAGTTCAGTGTATTTTTCAATTAGTTTAGAGGCATTAATATTTTTGGAAATTTTTTTTCTCTTAAATTCCCCTGAGATACTAAACTCACTATTAAACTTCGTTGCAGAATTACTCTTAAAACTTCGAATATTATTTCTATGCTTGTTTCGTCTAAAATTTTTGAAATTTTTCATATTTTATAGTTTAATTGCAATTATACATCTATTCTCACCACTTAAATCTTTACATACCTCTTTGGTGTAAAATTTATATTTTATAAGCATTTCCTTAGTTTTAATCACTTGTGTACTATCGATTTCTAAAAACATCATACCGTTTTTTCTTAACAGCTTTGAACTTTTTTTGATAACTTTCAAAACTGCAGAAAAGCCGTCTGGGCCACCATCAAGCGCCAGTTTAGGCTCAAAATTCTTAACATCCTCTATTAAATTGTTTATTTTACTTTTTTTAATATATGGAGGATTTGAAACAATTAAATCATATTTATAAGAAAAAAAATTGTCAATATCAGTATTAATAAATCTTATTCTATTTGCAAACTGTTGCATTTTTGCATTCATTTTTGCAACATTTATGGCCTGTTTACTTAAATCAATGCCGACGCCTCTAAATTTTTTTCTTTCTAATAGAATACTTAATATTATACATCCTGAGCCAGTACCAATATCTAGAATATTTTTATTTTCGTTTTTTTTAAAATTTTTTAAAACTTTTTCTATAATTAGTTCAGTATCTGGTCTTGGAATAAGAACACTAGGATTAGTAATGAACTTTTGTTTCCAAAATTCTTTATATCCGAGTATGTAGGCTATTGGTTTTTTTAACTTTCTCTCTTTTATGTCAGAATTAAATTTATTTTCTAAACTTTTATTAATCTTTTTTCTTGGATAAATAATAAGTTTTTCACGGGTTATTTTTAGTATGTTTGACAGTATGAGTTCGCTATCTAATGCTGCATTAAATTTTGAATTTTTCTCTAAGATTTTTGTTCCTATTTTAATTAGCTTAATAGAGTTCATTAACTTAATTCTTGTAACTCGTTTTCTTGCGCACGTAAAAGTAAAGTTTCATTCATTTCTTCGAAAATCTCGCCTTGCATAAATTCCTCTAATTTATGAAGTGTTAAATTAATTCTATGGTCTGTAACTCTTCCTTGTGGAAAATTATAAGTTCTAATTCTCTCAGATCTATCACCAGATCCGATTTTATTTTTTCTGTCTTTAGATCTTTCGTTTTCCCGTTTTTGTCTTTCAAACTCATAAATCCTTGATCTAAGAATTTTAAGACCTTTTTCTTTATTTCTAATTTGAGATTTTTCATCTTGTTGACTTACTACTATACCTGAGGGTATATGAGTAATTCTTACTGCACTATCTGTAGTATTCACACTTTGTCCACCTGGGCCACTACTTCTAAATACATCAATTCTTAAATCTTTCTCTTCTAACTTGACGTCAAAATCTTCAGCTTCAGGTAAAACAGCCACTGTTGCTGCAGATGTATGTACTCTACCCTGAGTTTCGGTATCCGGAACTCTTTGAACTCTATGAACACCACTTTCATATTTTAAAGATGAATAGATATTTTTACCTTTTATCAAAGCTACTACCTCTTTTAAACCGCCAGCTTCACTTTTTGAAATACTAATTATTTCTAAATTCCATTTTTTTTTATTGCAAACTTTTTCGTACATTTTAAATAAGTCTCCGGCGAATAGACTTGCCTCTAATCCTCCTGTGCCAGCCCTTATTTCAAGTATTGCATTTTTTACATCTGCTTCGTCTTTTGGTAATAAAAATAATTTGAGTTTTTTCTCATTAATAATATTTTTTTCAATAAGAGCTGATAATTCGTTTTTTGCTAGATTTTTAATATCTATCTCATTTTTATTGTCATTTATTATCATTTCTAGGTCGCTTTTAATTGTACTAAAATTTTCATATTCTTTTGCATTTTTTATAATTTCGTTTAAATCAGAATATTCTTTAGATTTCTTTGCAAAATTTTTTTTATCTATAGTCCCAGAAGACAAACTTTGTTCAATTCTTTTATGTTGAGAGATAATCTCTCTGATTTTTTTTATTGGTATCATGAATTATTTTTCTAATTCTAGGGCTTTTTTTTCAACTATATCTACTATTTCAGAAATTATGTTTTTATTAGATATTTTTCTATTTTGTACTCCGTGGAGATATAGCATATTACTATCTTTTCCTCCACCAGTTATACCTACGTCAGTCTGGGATGCTTCACCAGGTCCATTTACTACACATCCTATAATGGATAAAGTAATTGGTGTTTTAATATGTGAAAGTTTCTCCTCTAAAATTTTTACCGTTTTAATGACATCAAAACCTTGTCTGGCACATGATGGGCAGGAAATGATTTTAACACCTTTATTTCTTAAATTAAGTGATTTTAGTATTTCATTTGCAATTTTTACCTCTTTAACAGGATCATCCGAAAGCGAGACTCTAATTGTGTCACCAATACCATCTAAAAGTAAAGTGCCTATGCCAATTGAAGACTTGATACTACCAGGTATATAACTTCCAGACTCCGTAATACCCAAATGCAGAGGATAGTCTACTTTTTTTGATAATTGTTTATAAGCAGCGATTGCTAAAAAAACATCTGATGATTTAACGCTAATTTTAAAGTTTAAAAAATCCTCATCTTCTAATAAACTTATATTTCTCATAGCACTTTCAACCAAAGCTTCGGGACATGGTTCTTTATACTTATTCAGTAAATCTTCTTCTAATGAACCTGCGTTAACTCCAACTCTTATCGCACAATCATTATTTTTTGCTGCAGATATAACTTCTTTAATTTTTTTTTTGTCACCAATATTCCCAGGGTTAATTCTTAAACATTTTGCTCCATTATCCGCAGCTTCTAAAGCTCTTTTATAATGATAATGAATATCCGCAATAATTGGAACTTGAGAATGTTTACATATATCTTTAAGCGCTTGAGAGCTATTTTCATCAGGCACTGATACTCTAACTAAATCTCCACCCTCATTAGCAATTAAATCAATCTGTTTTAAGGTTGATTTTATGTCAGTAGTTAAAGTGTTAGTCATAGATTGAACACTTATAGGATTATTATTACCAATATAAACATCACCAACTTTTATCTCTTTAGTTTTTTTTCTTTTTATATCTCTGAAAGGTCTAATATTCATTAATCAATCAAGTTTAAATTCTTTGTGAAGAGTAGCAACTGCTTTTCTTATATTTTTTCTATTTATTAATACAGATATCTTAATTTCAGATGTAGAAATTGCTAAAATATTAATATTTTTTTTGCTTAAAGCTTGAAACATTCTAAAAGTAACTCCAGGAGTAGTAATCATCCCAACACCAATTATTGAAATCTTAGATACATTTTGGTCAAAAATTACTTTCTTGAATTTTATTCTTTTATTATATTTAATTAATTTTTGTGTTTTATTTAAATCTTTTGAATTAATGGTAAATGTAATATCTGTTTTGTGGCCATCTGCAGAAATGTTTTGAACAACCATGTCAACATTTATATTATTTACAGATAGTGGTTCAAATACTGATGCAGCCACTCCAGGTCTATCAACTACCCCAACAAGTGTAATTTTAGAATCACTTTTTGTTACAGAAATTCCTGTTATCACTTTGTGATCAATTATATTTTTCCGTTTTGTTATGAGTGTGCCAACATTTTTAACAAAAGATGATTTCACACTCACATCAATTCTATTTAATCTTGCATCCTGAACAGAGTTAGATTGCATAACTTTGGATCCTAATGATGACATTTCAAGCATTTCTTCGTATGAAATTACTTTAATTTTTCGTGCTCTTTTATATACTTTAGGATCAGTGGTCATTACTCCGATAACATCTGTATAAATTACACATTTTATTGCTTTTAAGTATTTTGCTAAAACAATAGCTGAGTAATCTGATCCGCCTCTACCAAGTGTGGTAATTCTCTCATTTTTATCTATACCCTGAAAACCAGCTATAATTGGTATACCGCCTTGTTTTAAATATTCTTTTATTTTTGAAGTGTTTACACTTTTAATTTTTGCATTACTGTAATTGTCATCTGTATATATAGGAATCTGCCAGCCCATCATAGATTTTGAAAAATGACCAATGTGACTCAGTCTACCAGCTATTAAGGAGCATGAAATTTGCTCTCCAGCAGATACTAAAGTGTCGTATTCGCTTTTTTTGAAATTTTCTGCAACCTTTTCTGATTTTTTTATTAGATCATTTGTATATCCACTCATTGCAGAAGATACAACGACCACTTGATACCCTTTTTTTTTATAAGTGCTAATAATATTAGCAACTTTTTTAATACGATCTATTGTACCAACTGATGTACCACCAAATTTTAAAACGACGATTTTCATTGATAAATTCTATATTTAACTCTAAATAATCTCATAAAATACATCTTAATTATTATGTCAACAAGAATGAAGAATTCAACGGTAATAAAAGAAGAAATTGATAAATTCTCCAGAATGTCTGAGGAATGGTGGGATCCAAATGGAAAATTTAAGCCATTACATAAATTTAACCCAATTAGGGTCAAATACATAATAGACAATACTCTCTTACATTTCAAAATAAACAAGAAAAGTGAACCTTTAAATGGATTAAATATTCTTGATGTTGGTTGTGGTGGAGGAATATTAACTGAACCTCTATCCAGACTGGGTGCGAATGTAATTGGAATAGACGCTTCAAAAAATAATATTGAAGTTGCTAAAAGACACTTACAAAAAGGAAATTTAAAAATTAAATATTTTTGTGCAACACCTGAAGAATTTAAATCATCAATAAAATTTGATGTTATATTAAATATGGAGATTGTAGAACACGTACAAGATTTAAATTTATTTTTAAATCAGACTTCTAAATTTTTAAAAAAGAATGGAATAATGTATGTAGCTACAATTAATAAAACTTTAAAGTCATATCTTTTTGCAATAATTGGTGCTGAATATATTTTGAAATGGCTACCTATTGGGACTCATGATTGGGATAAATTTGTTAAACCAGATAAATTGCGGGAGATAGCTAAACAGAATTCTTTAAAATTTAATAAGTTAGATGGTGTTAAATTAGATTTATTTCTGAATAAATGGAAGTTGAGCAAAGATAGCTCTGTAAATTACATTTCCAATTTTATAAAAACTTAATTCTCTTTATCTTGAAACCAGGGTAATACTTGAGTACTTATTCCTTCCTCTTTTAATTCTTTGATATCTTTTATTTTAGCTCTTCCAAAGATACCTTTGCCATCTTTTTTGTTAGAATAGTGTATAGACCTTGCCTCATATGCGAACCTATCTCCTACGTACTTAAAATTTTTTTTTATAAAATTTTGATAGTTTCTTATTTGCTTTTTTATTTCTTTAAAATTATTTTCATTAATGTTAATTTCATTAATGTTTTTTGATCTTAAATTAGGTGCCATTAAAGTTTTATCAATATTTTTGGACTTACAAAAGTTACAATTTAATAATTTTAATTTTTTAATTCTTTCAAATTCTTTAGATGAGCTAAACCAACTATCAAAAGATTTAGTGCATTTTTTACATTGTAATTTGTATTTTATCATAATTATAATTTAGTATTTGATTAACAAATTTCAATAATCTATGACCTGTAGTCAGAATTTATAGCTATATATTCTTTGCTAAGATCCATAGTATAAGCTGTAAAATTTTTATTTCCCATGTTTAAATCTACATAGATGTCTATTTTTTCATTTTTCATATAATCCGAAGCTTCTTGTTCATTATATTTTGAATATAACTCTCCATTTTCGATTATTTTAACACTACCGAACGTTATTTTTAATTTTTTTAAATTTAATTTTGCACTAGTTTTTCCAACTGCCATCATAATTCTACCCCAATTTGGATCTTCACCATTAATAGCTGTTTTTACTAAGGGTGAATTAGCAATTGAGAAGGCAATTTTTTTTGCATCTTCCTCGTTCTTACAATTTAATACCGATATGGTAATAAATTTTGTCGCTCCTTCCCCGTCTGCTACAACACTTTTGGCAAGATTAAGCATTACATTATCGACCTTCTTTTGAAATTCATTTAATTTTTGGTCATTAATATTCTTTATTTCTGAGTTTTTTGCTTCACCGGTTGCAAAAATAGTCACCATATCATTAGTACTTGTGTCTCCGTCACACGTAATTGCATTAAAAGAATTTGATATGCTTTTTTTCAATATTTTTTTTAATATAGATGATGATAACTTTGCGTCTGTAAAAATAAATCCTAATGTTGTGGCCATGTTTGGATAAATCATACCTGAGCCTTTTGCAATTCCATAAATTTTTATGACCGTATTTCCAATTTTGCATTCATCCATAGCCATTTTTGGTTTTGTATCGGTGGTCAAAATACCCATTGAAGCCTTTATCCAAAGATATTTATTTTGTGTATATTTTAAATTTTTCAAAAGAGACGGTATGCAATCAATAATTTTTTGTTGAGGGAAAGGTTCACCGATAGTTCCTGTGCATGCGAATAATAATTCATTTGGTTTAATTCGTACTGGTTGTTCCTCATCACTTTTTTGTTTAATGCTAAGACCATCAGCTAATTTTTCAGCTATTACTTTTAAGCTTTTGAAACCCTCAACTCCTGTAAAAGCATTTGCATTTCTAGTATTAATAATAATAGCTCTAATTTTTTTGGTTTTAATTTTTTGATTCCACTTAATATTCTCTGAAATAACTTTTGATTGGGTGTAGACCGAAGCATATGAAGCGCCTTTTCTAAAATAAAACATAACTACATCATCTCTTTTAATGTTATATAGATTAGCGGTTGTAGCTGAAATTGAGACACCATCTATATGCTCTAAATCCTGAAAATCTCCAATTTTAGAGTTATTATTTTGATAATTGAAGAAATTGCTTATCTTTATTGCCATACTATTTAATTTTTTATGTTTATCACTATATTAAATAGTGAGGAATAATTATACATCAAATTATTGAATAATGTTAAATCCAATAAAATTTTTTTCTAAATTTATAAGGTCTAATAATCAAAAGGAATTGGATAAAATTGATAAAGTTGTACATAAAGTTAATAGTTTTGAAAAAGAAATTTCAGGTCTAAGTGAAAATCAATTCAAAGATAAAACTAAATCATTAATAGAAAAACTGGGCGATGGAAAATCACTTAATGAAATACTCCCAGAAGCATACGCACTAGTCAGAGAAAGTTCAAAAAGAATATTTAATGAAAGACATTATGATGTTCAGGTAGTTGGAGGAGTTGTATTGAATGACGCCAAAATTGCTGAAATGAAAACTGGCGAGGGAAAAACATTAACTATAACACTAGCGGCATATTTAAATGCATTAAATAAAAAGGGAGTTCATGTCGTAACGGTTAATGATTATTTGGCTAAAAGAGACTGTGAAAATATGGGGAAGATTTTTGATTATTTAGGTATGACATGTGGTTATATAAACTCAGGGCAGTCTGATGAGGAAAGGCGTAAAAATTATAATTGTGATATTACTTATGCTACAAATAGTGAACTGGGTTTTGACTACCTTAGAGATAATATGAAGTTTTCCTCTGAGACCATGGTTCAAAGAGGCCATTATTATGCAATTGTAGATGAAATAGACTCATGTCTTATAGACGAAGCTAGAACTCCTTTAATAATAAGTGGACAATCAGAAGATAAGGCAAACCAATATACCATAGTGAATAAACTTATAAAAAAATTAAATAGTGAAGATTTTGAAATTGATGAAAAAGATAAAAATATTTTACTAACTGATAAAGGTGTAGATAAAGTTGAGAATATATTCTCAAATGCGTCTGTTTTAAAAAATAATAATTTTTATGATCCTGAAAATATTAGCTTAGTTCACTATGTTAACCAAGCCTTAAAAGCAAATCATCTATTTGTAAATGGAAAAGATTATATTGTTAAGGATAGACAAATTATAATCATAGACGAACAAACTGGTCGTCAACTTCCTGGAAGGAGATTTGGAGACGGGTTACATCAAAGCTTAGAAGCTAAAGAAGGTTTGGAAGTTCAGTCTGAAAACCAAACCTTGGCTTCTATAACATATCAAAATTATTTTAAGTTATATAAAAAATTATGTGGATGTACCGGAACTGCAGCAACTGAGTCAGAAGAATTTTTTGAAATTTATAACTTAAATGTAGTTTCTATTCCCACAAATAAGAAAATGATAAGAAAAGATATGAACGACCAAATTTTTAGAACTCAAAAAGAAAAAGATGACGCAATAATCAAACATATTGCTGAAGTTAATAAGAAAGGGCAACCAATATTAGTTTTTACATCCAGTATTAATAAAAGTGAACACTATTCTGATTTATTAAAAAGAAATAAAATTGAACATTTGGTTTTAAATGCCAAGAATCACGAAAGAGAGGCAGACATAATTGCAAATGCAGGAAGAATAGGATCCATAATAATTACGACTAGTATATCAGGAAGGGGTGTAGATATTAAACTTGGGGGAAAAGCAGAGAAAATTGAACAAAAAAATGAGATAAAAAAGTTAGGAGGACTTTATATTATTGGTACAGAAAGAATGGAAAGTAGAAGGGTAGATAATCAAGCAAGAGGAAGATCCGGCAGGCAAGGCGATGAGGGAAGCTCAATATTTTATGTGAGTCTTGATGATGATTTAATGAGAATTTTTGGATCAGACTCAATGAATAAAATGTTAGAAAAACTTGGTTTAAAAGATGGTGAAAGTATTGATCATCCGTGGATAAATAAAGCATTGGAAAGGGCTCAACAAAAAGTCGAGTCTAGAAACTTTGATATAAGAAAAACCTTGCTCAAATTTGATAATGTTCTTAATGATCAAAGGCAAGTTATATTTGAACAGAGAAGAAAAATAATCTCGGATAAAGAAGGTTTTAGTTTTACTGATGATTTTATTGACGAAATAAATCAAGATTTAATTAAAGAAAAACAAAAATATCTTATAAATCCAAACGATAATATTTTTAAAAATAAATTTAAAAATATTTATGGAAGAATTTTTAATGAAGATGAATTTTCAGAATTAGTAAAAAAACCGGATGATGAATTCTTAGAACTCATTAAAAATAAATATCTCTCTATTAAAAAAGAGAGGATAACATTACTAGGAAAGAAAAATTACGAAGACATTGAAAAAAAATTTTTTTTACAAGTTATAGATCAAAATTGGAAAATGCACATTCAATATCTCGAACAATTAAGACAAGTTATTGGACTAAGATCGTATGGAAATAGAGATCCTTTAATTGAGTATAAGAAAGAGGCTTTTAATTTGTTTGAAAACTTATTAGAAAAATTAAAAACAGATTTTGTTACGATAATAGCCAACATATCCATAATACAAGAAAATAATAATCAAATAAAATCCAATAAAAAAAAAGTTGATCCAAAATTTATAGGAAAAAAAATAGGTAGGAATGAACCGTGTTTTTGTGGGTCGGGCAAGAAATATAAACATTGTTGTGGATCTTTATAATATAAATACTGTTAAAATAAACAATAAAGCAACTACAACAATTATTATATTCTTATTTTTAATTATTCTTTCTTTTAATTTTAATGGTGCTGATTTTTTACTTATGAGACTATCAGAGCTATTCGTTTCTATAAAACCATCGTTTCTTCCTATTGATAAAAATTTATTTTTTCTGTGATTAAGGATCTCATCCGGACTCATGTTTGCAAAAAAATTTAGGTTCTTTGAAATTGATTCTTTTACATTGCTCAATATCTCTTCCCTATTTCTATGAGCTCCTCCAACTGGTTCAGCTATTATTTCATCTATAATATTTAATTTTAACAGATCTGAAGATGTTAATTTCATTGCTTCAGAAGCTTCCAATGTCTTAGTAGGGTCACGCCATAATATTGTTGCACAGCCCTCTGGAGATATAACAGAATAGATAGCATTTTCTAACATAACAACTTTATTTGATGAAGCCAAAGCAATGGCTCCTCCGGAACCACCCTCCCCTATGATAATTGAAATATTTGGAACTGTAAGCTCCATACAAGTCTCAATTGATCGTGCGATAGCCTCAGCTTGTCCTCTCTCCTCTGCACCAACACCCGGATATGCTCCTGGAGTATCTATAAAAGAAATTACTGGAATATTAAATTTTTCAGCTAATTTTATCAATCTTACATTTTTTCGATATCCCTCAGGTCTCATCATCCCAAAGTTTCTTTCTATTCTTTTATCAAGATCTTCTCCTTTCTCTTGACCTAATATTAATACTGATTTTCCCTCAAATCTTGCAAAACCTGAAATTAAAGATTTATCCTCACCGTAAAATCTATCTCCAGATAATTGTATAAAATCTTCAAATATATTTTCTAAAAAGAATTTGGCTTTAGGCCTATCCTCATGTCTTGCAACAAGTGTAGTTTGCCATGGATTTAGGTTTGAATAAATTTTTTTTAATTTTTTATCAAGGTCTTTTTCAAGTATTAAAATTTTATCTGTATTGACTTGTGATAATCCCTCGGAATTAAAAGGATCTTTAAGTTTATCAAGTTCATTTTCTATTTCTTTGATTTCTGTTTCAAAATTTAAATAATTTTTCATAAAAATATGGTTTATTATAATCAAAAAAGGCAATAAAATGTCAATAAAATCTTTATTTTGAATAAGAACGAGAAGAAAGGTGTAAAATTTGTCAGAGGAGTATTTAAAAGTAAGCAATCTATCAGTTTCAAAAAATCTATATGACTTCATAAATAATGAGGCTTTACCTAACAGCGGAATTTCTTCTAATCAATTTTGGAGAGGTCTGAGTAGCTCTTTAGAGATTTTAGTTCCGATAAACAAAAAATTACTAGATGATAGAAGAAAGTTACAATTGGAAATCGATAGATGGCATTTAAATAATAATAAAAATACTTTTGATTTAGACGGATATGAGACTTTTTTAAAAAAGATTGGATATTTAAAAAAGGAAGGGCCCGATTTTAAAATTAAAACAAAGAATTTAGACGAGGAAATTTCAAATATACCTGGGCCTCAACTCGTAGTGCCTATAAGCAACTCAAGGTACGCATTAAATGCAGTAAATGCTAGATATCAATCGTTATATGATAGTTTGTATGGAACTGACGTCATACAAACCGAAGAATCTGCTAATGAGAGATACGACCCTGAAAGAGGGTTAGAGGTAATTAAATATTCAAAAAAATTTTTAGATAAATTTTTTACTTTGAAAAAAAAAAGCTGGAAAGATGTAATTAATATTAAAATAATTAACAAAGATTTATATTTAGATACCTACAAAATTAAAGATCAATTGAAGGAACCCGATAAATTTATAGGTTATAGAGGTGTTAAGGAGAAACCGTCTGCTATAATTTTAAAAAATAATAATTTACATGTTGAAATAATCATTAATCCATCAGCATTTAGTGCCAAAAGTGATCCAGCTGGAATATCTGACATAATAGTTGAGGCTGCTATAACGACTATTTGTGACCACGAGGATTCTGTCGCTGGAGTTGATGCTGAAGATAAAATTAATGGTTATAAAAATTGGTTAGGGCTAATGAAAGGTGATTTAAAATCTAAATTTGAAAAAAAAGGTAAAACTTATATTAGAAAATTAAATCCAGATAGAAAATTTGTAAAAAAAGATGGATCATTATCCAAACTCCACGGAAGGGCACTTCTGCTAAATAGGAACGTTGGTCATTTAATGACTAATCCATGTATTCTGCTTAAAGATGGATCTGAAATACCAGAGGGTATACTAGATGCATTTGTAACATCATTATGCTCCATGCATGACCTTAAACTAAAAAAAAATTCAAGGACGGGGTCTATAATGATAGTTAAGCCAAAACAACATGGTCCTGAGGAATGCTCTTTTACTAACTTGATTTTTGAAAAAGTTGAAGAGGTTTTAAGATTGGAAAAATATACTATTAAATGTGGGATTATGGATGAAGAAAGAAGAACATCATTAAATCTAAAGGAATGCATTAGAGAATTAAAAAATAGAGTATTTTTTATAAATACAGGTTTTTTAGATCGAACTGGTGACGAGATACATACTTCAATGGAATTTGGACCAATGATTAAAAAAGCAGATATGAAAAATGCAGATTGGATAAAAGCTTACGAAAACAATAATGTTGATATAGGTTTAAAATGTGGATTTATGGGTATTGCACAAATAGGCAAGGGTATGTTTGCTGAGCCAGATAATATGAATAAAATGATGATCGAAAAAATTAATCATCTAAATGCTGGAGCCAATTGTGCATGGGTTCCATCGCCTACGGCTGCAGCTCTGCACTCTTTACACTACCACGAGATCGATATTTTTAAGAAGCAACTTGAATTAAAAAAAAGAAAAAAAATTAGACAAAAGGATCTACTTAAAATTCCTTACGCTAATGGAAAAAAATGGAAAATAGAAGAAATTAGGAACGAAATTGCTAATTGTGCTCAGAGTATACTAGGTTACGTTGTTAGGTGGATCGACCAAGGCATAGGTTGTTCAAAAGTTCCTGACATTAATGGTGTTTTTTTGATGGAGGATAGAGCTACTCTGAGAATATCCTCGCAACTTATTGCTAATTGGTTGCATCATGGAATATGTAGCAGAAAACAAGTACTTGAGATCATGAAAAAGATGGCAAAAGTTGTCGATAAACAAAATATTAAAGATAAGAATTATCAAAATATGTTTCCAAATTATGATAAATCTATAGCATTCAAAACTGCTTGTGAATTAATATTTCAAGGCAAAGCTCAACCCTCTGGTTACACTGAACCTCTTTTACATTTAAATAGATTGATTAAAAAAAATTAAATATTTATATTTTTTCTGTTTTTGAAAGCAGAAACTAACGTACCATCGTCAAGATTTTCTAATTCTCCTCCGATAGGTATTCCTTGTGCAAGTTTAGATATTTTTACATTAGAACTTTTTAAACTATCCTGTATGTAGTACGCTGTAGTTTGACCATCAATAGTCACACTTGTAGCTATTATGACTTCTTCAATATCAAGAAGTTTAATTCTTTCAATCAAACTTTCTATCATAAATTCTTTTTTGTTATTACTTGTAGAAGAAATATTTCCACCTAAAATATGAAAATAACCATCAAATACATTTGAATTTTCAATTGACCATTGATCAGAAATTGTTTCAACAATACAAATTTTGTTTGATTTATTATTTTTTTTCTCACAATTCTGACAGGCTGAATTTATTGATTTTATGCTTCCACATTTATTGCATCTGATAATATTTTTAAACACATTCGCCATAGAATTTACCATTGGTTTGTGTAAATCTTCCTTATTATTAATAAGTTTAAGAATTATTCTTCTGGCAGACTTAGGTCCTAATCCTGGTAATTTAGAAATTAGTTTAATAAGCTCTTCAATTTCAGGAATATTCTCCATCTTAAATTGGCCATTTAAAACCAGGTATACCAAGGCCACCTGTTAATTTAGATATTTCTTCCTCTGTTTTGCTTTTTAAAGAAGCTTTAGCATTATTATGTGCTGCTTTTATAAGATCCTCTAGAATGTTTAAATTTTCATTATAAATTTCTTTTGAAATTTTTATCTCAACAATTTCGTTATCACCATTAAGAGTAATTTTAACATTTCCGCCTCCAGAGACTCCCTCGGCAGTAATTTTCTTAATTTTCTCTCGGCTTTCTTTCATATTAGACTCTAATTCTTTAGCTTTATTTAAAATTTTACTGAAATCATTCATTATTATCTTTTTCTATATTTATTAGTTTTGAGTCTTTAAATATACTTTGAATTTTTTCATATTCTTTTGTTTTTTTAAAATCATCTATTTCATTTTTTTTAAAAGTTTCTTTATTTTCTTTAATAGATTTTTCACCTAGATTTTTGGATAACATAATAATCCATCTATTATTAGTCCATTCATATAATTTTGCAGAAAGAAGTTTCACAAAATCTTTTTTTAGATTTTCGTTGAATGATATTTCAATTCTGTTTTTTTCAAAACTTACTAAATTTACGTTTGTTTCTAATTCAAATTTTAAACTCATCTCCTTTTTTTTAGCACAAACCTTAATTAAATCATTAAACGAATTTATATCTTCAATTTTTTTATTATCTATATTGACTTGCGGTTCTTCACTTTGGGAGATGTTTTTTAATTGATTAATTAGTTCATTATTATTTTTATTTTCAACAGGTTTTTTTAAGTTAAAACTTTGTTCTCTCTCAAATTTATCACCCTGTTGACTATCTTTATTATTGGTATTTCTAATTTCTTTTAAATATAACAATCTGATTATAAACATCTCAATTGCAATATGTTGACTAGAAACAAGATTTATTTCTTCTAAAGTTTTTATTGTAAATTGCCAAAATAAAAGAGCAGTTTTATTATCAATTTTAGAACTTAGATCTTTTAATTTTTTATATTCTTTGTCGTTCAATTCAAAGCTATTACCTTCCAAATTTATAGAGTCTATATTTTTTAAATAATAAATTATTTCTAAGAAATCATTGAGAAATATGTTCGGTTCAATCCCAACGTCATAAATTAATTTATATAA
>CACJTN010000006.1 GCA_902596325.1 uncultured Pelagibacteraceae bacterium | reverse complement strand
TCTGACATCTATACCAATTTGACCCATTCTTTCTGCAGCAACTTTATTTGCTTTTTCAATATCAAAAGTTTTTAAAAAAGGTATCCCTTTTTGTGGTTCACGACCCATAAAAAAATTTCTAGTAACACTCATTAAAGGAACTAATGCTAAATCTTGATAAACAGTTGCAATTCCCATGTCTAAAGCATCTTTAGGTGAGTCGAATATAGTTTTGTTTCCTTCCACTATTATCTCACCTTCGTCTGGCCTATGAACTCCTGAAAGTGTTTTTATCAAAGTTGATTTTCCTGCTCCATTATCTCCAAGTAAGCACATTATTTCACCTTTTTTAACCTTCATTGTTACATCTTTTAGAGCTATTACTTTTCCAAAAAATTTACTAATATTGTTAAATTCAATTAAATATTCAGACATTATTTACTTTCTGTAACTTTTCTTCTTATATAATTGTTAAATATTACAGCTATTAACATCATTGCTCCTAAAAAAACTTTAAACCAGTCTGTATCAACATCAGTATAAAAAATTCCCATTGATACAGTTCCAAATATCAGTGCTCCAAAAGCAGCGCCTATTGCTGAACCATATCCTCCAGTTAATAAACATCCTCCTACAACTGCTGCTGCTATTGCTTCTAGTTCTTTTAAAGTTCCTCTCATTGTATCAGCTGATCCTGCGTCTAAAACTTGGATAGTTGCAAATATTGTAGATGCTACAGCAGTACCAATAAAAAGACTTATCTTAACCCTTCCAACTGGCACTCCAACATTCGTTGCACCATTTTTATCACCGCCAGCTGCAAAAATCCAGTTTCCATATCTTGTTTTCATTAAAATGTAAGTAGCAAGTATTGTAAGTCCTACAAACCACAATACCGAAGGTGGAATTCCAGTCGCAAGTGGTGTACCATCAGTTCTCAGTGCAATTAAATTCATTGAACCTAACCAGTTAAATAATCCTTTAAAAGTATCTGTTGCAAATATCCAAGCTATTGGATCATCTTCTATTAAAACTCTCAAACCTGGAACCTGTGTTCTTCCTGTTATTAATCTCGTTATAGCTAAAGTTAAACCTCTAAGTATAAACAACATTGCCAAAGTAACAATAAACGAAGGTAATCCAGTTCTAACAACTAAAATTCCATTAAAATAACCTACCAACACAGCCATACTAAATGCAAAAATTATACTCATCCAAAGAGGCCAACCCCAATAAATAGCAGGAATAGCTATACATATTCCTGCAAATCCAATCATTGATCCTATAGAAAGATCAAACTCACCCCCAATCATTAGCATTGCTGCAGCAATTGCTATAATACCTAAGTTTGCTGATACATCTAAAAAATTTAGTGTGCCATAAGCACTAAACATTCCTGTATCTCCAGCAACTATTCCAAAAAATATGAAAACTAAAATAGAACCACCTAAAGCTCCAAGCTCAGGTCTATTTAATAAAACTCTTAGTGGTGAAACTTTTTTTAATCTTTCGTCTTGATTAATATTATTTTTGTTAGCTATACTTTTAGATTTATCAGACATTATTTTTGATTAAAAAAAAGGCCCAGCTAAGTTTAGCCAGGCCTTTTTATTTATTCTATCTGTAACCTTGTGCTGCCCACTTAATTACTTTGCTAGCATTGTCAGGAGTTACAAATCCAGGACCAGTCATTACTACACCAGCTGGCATTGTTCCCCATCTCATATACTGACCAAAAATTGCTATTGGTAAGTAACCTTGTAGGTATTGTTGTTGATCAATTAAAAACTCTACTTTTCCTGCAGCAGCAGCCTTTAACATATTAGGTGACATGTCAAATGTTCCTAATCTTACATCACCAACTTTTCCAGCAGCTTCTAAAGCTTTAAGAGCTGCTTCTCCAGAAAGACCTGCTCCTAAAGTAAGGATAGTATCATATCCACCACCTAGTTTAGCAGCAACTGCTTTTTGTATTTCAGTTGGGTCATTAGAAGTACCTAAAATATCAACACTTCCACCAAAACCTTTTTTGAAACCTGCACATCTTCTGTCGAGCGCAACGTTTCCTACCTCATGGTTAACACATAATGCTTTTTTTCCTCCGGCAGCTTTCATTTTTTGTCCACCACCAACTCCAGCTTCAAACTCAGTTTGTCCAACGTGAGCACTTATTCCTAAAGAAGCATAGTCGTCTGATCCAGAGTTCATTGAAATAACTGGTATACCTGCGGCTATTGCAGCTTTAACTGATTTTCCTAAAGCAGCAGCATCTGGTAAAGTTATCACAATACCTTTTGGCTTTTGTGAAACAGCGTTATCAATTAATTTTGCCATCTCCACCATGTCAAATGTTCCTGGTGCAGTGTATTTACATGATACTCCCATGTCTTTACATGCTGCATCAACACCATTTTTTGCAACTGACCAGAAAGGATCATTTGCTTGTCCGTGAGAAACAACAATAATATCTGTAGCTAATGCAGACACCGACATCATTGCCCATGTTGCAAATGCTAATATAAAGTTTTTTAACGTTTTCATTAGTCTCCTCATTTTAAAGTTAACTTTTAAAATCAAAATCTAATCAAAATATAGTTTAGTTGTAAAGATGATAGGTTGTGTTCTAGTAACAGTTGATTCAATTAGAAAGTAAGCTTTTCGAACTTTTTTGAACTAATAGATTTTTTTGCAGCGTTTGCCATTATTAGAGCACGCCTACCTTCCTCAAATTCTGCGAGTGGTCGAATATTTTTTTTTATGAATTTTGAAAAATCATATAATTGGTTTTTATAGGCATCTTTATATCTTTCGATAAAAAAATCTAGCAATGGAGATTTGCTAGAGGTAGAGTTTGATGAATATAAGGATGTTTCGTTTTCTCTTTTATTTTCAGATATAATCATGCCTTTAGACCCAAATAACTCAACTCGTTGATCATATCCAAAACTGCAATGTCTTGAATTAGTAATAATAACTTGGACACCACTTTTTGAATTAATTATACAAGATGCCAATTCATAATCTTTAATTTTAATAAATCTTTTATCTGAAATATTACTTCCTGATGCAATTAATTTTAGAGGCTCATCTTTTTCAAGATAAAATCTAACTAAATCAAAATCATGTATCATCATATCTCTAAAAATACCTCCAGATTCTTTTAAATACTTAATCGATGGTGGGGCAGGGTCTCGACTTGTAATTATAATTTTTTCTAATTTTCCAATTTTCCCCTTGGTAAGCTCTTGTTTAAGTCTAAAATGACCTGGATCATATCTTCTATTAAATCCTAGCTGTATTTTAGGGTTAAACTTTTTAATAATCTTTTTGCATTCATTGATTTTTTTAATACTCAGGTCTAAGGGTTTTTCACAAAAAATTTTTTTTTTATTTTTTACACCCTCTAGTATTAATTTGATATGTGTAGACGTTGTTGATGCAATAAATATAGCTTTAATATCTTTATCTTTAAAAATCTCTGAAGGACTATTTACAGCAATTGACTTGAGTATTTTTGAATATTTCTTAGACAAATTCTTATCAATGTCATATATGTATTTAAGATTAAATTCCCTATTACGCATCAAATTCTTACCATGCATAACACCAATTCTACCGAGTCCAAATAAAGCTATATCAATCATTAAAATTTTATAATAAAAGACACTTTAACTAAAAAAATTCTTATGTCAGTAAAATTAGGAGTAGCACCAATTGCATGGAGCAATGATGATATGCCGGAGCTAGGTGGTGAAACTACTTTAGATCAATGTTTATCAGAGGCAAATCAGGCAGGTTTCATTGGAGTAGAATTTGGTGGTAAGTTTCCAAAAAATTCTGAAGAACTAATTCCTAAATTAGATAAATATAAAATAGATTTATGCGGCGGCTGGTATGGAGCTAATCTCAGAAAAAATACTGTAAATGAAGAAAGGGAATATTTAAGATCTCAATTAAACTTATTCAAAGACTGTAATTCGCCTTGTATTGTTTTTGCTGAAGTATCAGGATCTATACAAGGCGATCAGAAAAGAAAACTTTCAACAAGACCTAAAATGGATAATGATGAATGGAAATCATTTAGTTATAAAATCTCAGAAATAGGTAAATATTTAGAAGATGAAGGAATGCCTTTAGCATACCACCATCATATGGGCACAGTAATAGAAACTGAGGCCGATACTATGAGGTTATTAGATAACACTAACGACAGTGTTAAACTTACTTTAGATACTGGACATATGCTATTTGCCCAAGGCAATTCTCAAAAAATATTGGAGAGTTATTACGAAAGAATTCACCATATTCATTGTAAAGACATCAGAAAAAATATTTTAGAAAAATCATTAAAAAACGATTTAAGTTTTAGAGATGCATTTCTTGAGGGAGCGTTTACAGTTCCAGGAGATGGTTGCATAGACTACAGGCCAATTTTTCTAACACTCAAAGAAAAAAATTACACGGGATGGTTAGTTGTTGAAGCTGAGCAGGATCCAAAAAAAGCTAATCCGTTAGAGTATGCTATTAAAGGATATAAATACCTTCATAAAACTTTAAACTCTGTAGATTTGGAAATATTTAAAAAATAATTATCTATAAATAGAAGTCAATTCATTGTTACCAGCAGCAACACATGGCGATTTAAAACAGGTTCCTATAACCCACTCAGATCCAGGTTCAGAAAGAAAATTAGACGACATTAAAAATATAACTCCCATTTCTGTAGCTTGTCCTGCCTTACCTTCAGCTTTAATTCTTGGGTCAGGATCTGTTTTTACTTTAGCGTCATCGGAAAATGGATTTTGAATATTTAAATTTAAATTTATATAACTTACAACTTTGTCTGCAATCCATTCATCGCTACATTGGTCTCCCCAAATAGTAACTCCCTCAGAGTCGTTGTCACATTTGTTTATTTCTCCGTTAATAAAATCAACAACTTTTTTATGATTTTCTTTAACTAAGTTGGCTTTTGCTTCAACAGCAGGTCTTGTGCTTGCTGTCCAAATTAGCATTCCCACAACATAAATCAGAGACATTATTACTATAACCTCAAGTAAACCAAAATTTTTTAAATTTATTTTCATCAAAGCTTCACTATTTTTGATTTTTCCAATTTTTTATCAAAAAAATCAATTATATTTTGAATAGTTTCTTTTCCCATTCTAACCATACATTCTTCAGTAAAAGCTGCAGTATGTGGACTTAAAAAAGTTTTATCATTTTTTAGCAAAGGGTTGTCATTATCAGGCGGCTCAGTATCAAATACATCAAGACCAGCTCCAAATATTTTATTTTCATTTAATGATTTATTTAAATCACTCTCATTTATTATTCCGCCTCTTGATGCATTAATAATTATACAATTTTTTTTCATATTTTTTAAAACGTCGTAGTTAATTATATTTTTTGTTTTTTCATTTAAAGGCATATGTAGAGTTAAGGCATCCATTTTTTTTACTCCTTCTTTTAAATCTTCTATTTTTTTACCACCAAGACTCTCAATTTCCTCTTTTGAAACGAATGGGTCATAAACATAAACATTCATCTCAAAACCAATACATCGTTTTATCAAGCTTTTACCTATTCTCCCAAAACCCATAATTAAAATATTTTTATTCCAAAGCTCTATTGTTTTTGGAAGTTTATTTCTATCATTAAATCTTCCTGATTTGACTGTTTTGTCATACATATCTTTTCGTTTTGAGATATTTAAAAGCATAAACATTACGTGTTCCGCAACCGCAACTGCATTAGCAGTGGCAGTTATAGAAATTGTAATATTTTTTTCTTTTGCAGACTCTAAATCTATATTGTCATATCCAACACCATGTCTTGAAATAATCTTAAGATTTTTTGCTCCTCTAATTACTTCGGCAGGTAATTTGGCAGTTCTTATTGATATACCGTCACATTCAATAATCTTTTTTTTTATTTCTTCTAAATCAGTTCCGTCGATTATTTCAAAATTATAATCTGAGTGATTTTCTAAAATTTCAATTCCCGATTTATCTATTGGTTGAATTATTAATATATTTTTCACTTAAGTTAATATGACTTCGACTCTTCAGAGGATTTTGTTAGTTTTAGTTTCGAAACAGCTTCTTTCGCACCACTACTCATATATCTCTGATCTGATCCAACAGTGACTAGATTAAAACCAAGATCTATCATTTTTTTTGCGTATTCGGGTGTTGCATTATGAATTCCTGCAAAAATATTATTTTTTTTTGCGTGATCCAAAATTGTTTTTATTTTTTCATAAGTTGCTGATCCCTCGGGATTATCAAAAGCTGGTTTTTGGCCGATAGCCAAACTTAAGTCAGCAGGACCAATGTAAATTCCATCTAATCCATCAGTACTCATTATTTCATCTAAATTATCTAAAGCTTCTTTTGTCTCTATCATTGCTAATTTTAAAATCTCAGTATTTGCATGATCACCGTAGTCTCCGCCACCATATATAAGCCCTCTAATTGGACCATAGCTTCTATAACCGTCAGGTGGATATAAACAAGCTTGGACAAAATTCTCTGCTTCTTTTCTATTACTAACCATAGGGCAGATTACACCATAACACCCTGCATCTAAAATTTTCATAATTTGACCTGGTTCATTCCAATTTACTCTAGCTAAAGGTGTTGTTTCAGTTGTTGAAATTGATTGGAGCATCTGCAATGCATTAGGATAATCAATTACACCGTGTTGCATGTCGATAGTTAGAGAATCCCATCCTTGATTTGCCATTACTTCTGCTGAGAATGAACTAGGTATTTGAAGCCACCCATTAATGATTGGTTTACCCTCTGCCATCATTTTTTTTATTTTATTTTTTTTCATCAAGTTTTGAGTCCTAAGTGTGTATATTTTATGTTTAAGTAGTCCTTAATTGCCATTGATCCACCCTCACGACCATAGCCGGTTTGTTTAATTCCACCAAAAGGTGCTTCTGCAATAGCTACTACTGGCGTGTTAACAGCAACTGTTCCTGTTTCCATTAATTCAGATGCTTTATGAGCTTGCTTCATTGAATCTGTGTAAATATAACTACAAAGACCTAAATCATTATTATTCGCTCTTTCAATAACCTCATCAAAAGTTTTAAATGACAACATGGGTACTAATGGACCAAAAGGTTCTTGTTTCATAATTGTATAATTATCTTTAACTTCATCGAATACAGTTGGTTCATAAAAATAGCCTTTATTAAATCCTGATGGCCTTTTTCCACCTAATAAAACTTTCGCACCTTCTTTTTTTGTTATATCTACTAATTCCTCTACTTCTGAGAGTCTTTTAGCTGTTGCTAATGGTCCTAATTGCACTCCATCGTCCATACCATTGCCTATTTTTAATTTTTTTGTTCTCTCTATGAATGCATTTATAAATTCTTCTTTCCTTTTTTCTTGAATATAAAATCTATTTGGTGAAATACAAACTTGTCCATTGTTTCTAAATTTTGCTGTAATAGCCATATCTGCAACTTTATTTATGTCAACATCATCAAAAACTATAAAAGGTGAATGACCACTTAATTCCATAGTAACTCTTTGAACTTTATCAGCTGCTTTTTTTAAAATTAATTTACCTACTCTAGTAGAGCCCGTAATTGAAACCTTCTTAATAATATCAGATTCGAGTAACTCATTAGATATACTTGGAGGATCTCCTGAAAGAAGATTCACTACTCCAGGAGGAACGCCAGCTTCTTTACAAATATCCACTAGCTCCATTACTGTTCCTGGTGTAATCACATCTGGTTTACAAATTACTGAACAACCGGCAGCTAAAGCAGTAGAAATTTTTCTTGCTGCTAAAATTAAGGGAAAGTTCCAGGGAACTAACGCTGCAACAACCCCGACTGGCTGATAATATACGTGAACCCTTGTGTCTGGCGATCGACTTTCTACAGTTTGACCATAAATTCTTTTAGTTTCTTCTGCATTCCATTCAAAAATGTCTGCAGCTCCATTTGTTTCTCCCTCACCCTCTAACAATGGTTTACCAACCTCTAACGTCAGCCATTTTGCCATCACTTTCTTTTTTTCTCTAAGTAAGTCTGCAATTTTTCTAATTGTGTATGATCTTTGCCACGGAGCTGTATTTTTCCAAATCTCTAAACCTTTTTCAGCTGACTTTAGAGCTTTCTGCACATCTAGTGATGAGGCTTTTGATGCCTTGCCAATAATTTCCTCTGTCGCAGGGTTAACAACTTCATAAGTTTCACCCTTTTCTGCTTGTTGCCATTTACCATCTATGAACTGACCAAATTTGCTATACATAATTTTTATTTTATGCTTAATTACGTGAATTTAATAAAGAGAATATAGCGATAATTATGAAAAAAATAAAGCTATCATGTGCACATGCAATAGTTAAACATTTAATTTCTCAAAAAATTCTTATTGATGGTAAAAAAGAACCTTTATTCGCTGGAGCCTTCGGAATCTTTGGACACGGAAATGTAGCTTGCTTGGGCCAAGCGTTAGAGGAAAATAAAGATAAACTTCCAACCTGGCGTGGCCATCACGAACAAAATATGGCATTAACAGGAATAGCTTACGCTAGAGCAAAAAGGAGAAAACAAATTTTTGTTGCCACTAGTTCAGTTGGACCGGGATCTACAAATATGATAACAGCAGCTGCTGTTGCAATGAGTAATAGACTCCCAATTTTATTTTTACCTGGAGATACGTATGCAAATAGAATGCCAGATCCAGTTTTGCAACAAGTTGAACATTTTAACAATCCAGGGATAACACAAAATGATGCTTTTAAATCTGTCACAAGATACTTTGATAGAATAACTAGACCAGAACAAATTTTACAAACTTTACCTCAAGCGATACAAGTTTTATTAGACCCAGCTGATTGCGGACCAGCTTGTATATCTTTATCTCAAGATATACAGGGTGAAACCTATGAATACCCAGAAGAGTTTTTCATAGAAAGAGTCCATAATATTAGAAGACCAAAGCCAGATGATTTCCAAGTAAAACAAGCTGTAGAAAAAATTAAAAATTCAAAAAATCCAATAATTATTTCTGGAGGTGGCGTTTTCTATTCTAATGCTATGGAAGAGTTATCATCTTTCGCTATTAAACATAATATACCAGTAACTCAAACTGTAATGGGATACTCTTCTATGAAAAGAGACCACTCTCATTTTCTTGGCCCAATTGGAGGTCTGGGTGGTAAAGCAGCAAATAATCTTGCAAAACAAACTGATCTTGCAATAGCGATTGGTACTAAACTTGCAGATTTTACAACTGGTTCATGGGCTAATTTTGAGAATCCAGAATTCAAATTAATTTCAATAAATGTTTCAAGATTTGATGCAAATAAACACATGGCTTCATCCATAATAGGTGATGCTAAAGTTTCATTAAACGAGTTATCCCAAGCACTAGGTAATTGGAAAGCACCAGATGCATGGCATAAAAAATCAGTCAATGAACTTAAGTCATGGAACGAATACGTAGATAAAGAAAGCGGACCAACCAATCAAAAATTACCGAGTTATGCTCACGCTGTAGGAGCAATTTATAGAAATTCCGATCCATCAGATATTGCTGTAACTGCAGCTGGAGGTCTAGTTGGAGAAGTTGTACAAATATGGAGGCCTAGAGAACTGAACACACATGAAACTGAGTGGGGATTTAGTTGCATGAGTTATGAAATTTCAGGGGCTTTGGGTATCAAAATGGCAAATCCAGATAAAGAGGTTATTGCATTCATAGGTGATGGGTCGTACTTACTTTATAACTCGGACATATACTCCTCGGTTATTACAGACAATAAACTTATAATTATAGTTTGTGACAATGGGGGTCACGCGGTAATAAATAGGTTACAATTATTCAAAGGTGGTAAAGAATTTAATTGTTTATTTGAAAGCTCAAATACCAAAAAATTAGTTGGAGTAAATTTTGCTAAACACGCAGAAAGTATGGGGGCTAAGTCTGAGGAAGTTTCATCAATAGAAGAATTAGAGGAAGCTTTTAAAAGAGCAAAAAAATCTAAAGTTACATACTTAATTTCAATTAAAACTCATTCCTATCAATGGTTAGAGGGTTCAGCATATTGGGAAAGTCCTACTTTAGAATTACCAAAAACTAAAGAAAATAAAGAAGCTCTAAAACTTCATAAAGAGGGTAAATCAAAACAAAGACAAGGTGTTTAATGTCGAAAGTTTTCAAGGTTGGTTTAATTGGATGTGGACACATAGCAGAGACTTATTTTAGAGCACATAAATACTTTAATAATTTTAAAATTATAAAATGTGCGGATATTAAAGAAGAAGTTTCAAAAAAATGTGCTAAAATATATAATATAGAGTCTAAAACAGTTAATCAGCTTTTTAAAGATAAAGAGGTAGAAATAATTTTAAACCTAACTCCACCTAAAGCTCATTATATAATTTCAAAAAAATCACTATTGCATGGAAAACATGTTTATTCAGAAAAACCAATGGCAATAAATTTAAAAGATGGAAAAGAATTGCTCAAAATTGCTAATAGAAAAAGACTTTATATTGGTAATGCGCCAGATACTTTTTTAGGTGGAGGCAATCAAAAGTCTAAAGAATTAATAGAAAAAAATATTATTGGAAAAGTGAATTTAGGTAATGCGATATTTGCCTTCCCTGGTGTTCAGTCATATCATCCAAATCCTGAGCCTTGGTTTGCTAAAAAGGAAGGTGGTCCAGTAATAGATATGGGGCCGTATTATTTGACAGCATTAGTAAACTTGCTTGGGCCAGCTAAGGAAGTTAAAGCAGCAAGTTTGATAAAAGGTTCAAAATTTAGAACTATTGGAATAGGACCAAAAAAAGGAAAAAAAATTAAGGTTGAAAGTCCAACTACCTATTTTTCGACAATTGTTTTTGAGAATAACAGTATAATTAGATTAACATTATCATTTGATGTAATCGCTCATCAAAGAAATCATATTGAATTGTACGGAACTGAAGGATCAATGATTGTACCTGATCCAAATATGTTTGGTGGCTCAGTTTACGTTTGTAAAAAACTTGGAAGTCCCTGGCAAGAATTTAGAACTCACAAAATGCCTTTAGGAAAAATTAACATAAGATCTCAAAGCTCAAGGGCAAACGAGTCGCCTACAAATGCCAATTATAGAGGTGTTGGACTTGCTGAAATGGCATATTGTATAGAAAATAAAAAAAGACACAGATGTAATGGAGAAGTTTCAGTCCATGTTTTAGACCTTATTCAATCAACAATGTATTCTGCTAGAACAAACAAACCTAAAAAAATAAATACAACTTGTAAATCACCTAAACTATTTTCTTTAAAAGAAATAAAAAAAATATTGAAATAAATGCGTGTTGGAGTTGATATAGGAGCTACTAAAATTGAATTTGTTGTTCTTGATAAAAAAAATAAAGATATATTTAAAAAAAGAATATCAACACCCAAAAGTTATAAAAAAGTTATCTCGGACATAAAACTAAACATTCGCAGTCTTGATAAAAAATTTAAAAAAAAACTAAAAGTTGGAGTTTGCCATCCAGGTTCTATAGATGCCAATACAGGTTTATTAAAAAACTCTACAAATGCAACATGGTTAAACAATAAAAGATTAAATAAAGATTTAATAAAAAGCCTAAAAAGAAAGGTGCCTTGCGAAAACGATGCTAATTGTTTTACATATTCAGAAGCTATAAATGGATCTGCAAGAAACTTTAAAATCGTTTTTGGAATAATTCTTGGCTCAGGAACTGGAGGTGGAATAGTAATTAATAAGAAAATTATAAAAGGATCAAATAACTTAACAGGCGAATGGGGGCATATGCCATTACCTATATTTGGAAATCTAAATGATAAAAATTTAGTTAAAAAAAATATTAAAAATATGAAAATTGAAAAATTTATATCAGGGAAAGGTATTGAAAAATTAATCAATAATAAACTAACAGCCAAACAGATATTTAATAAAAAAAATAAAAATTTGAAAAAATTAATTTCCGATTTTCAAATAAGATTAGCTAGATCCTTAGTTAATATAATTTATATTTTGGATCCTGACGCAATAGTTTTTGGTGGCGGATTATCTAATGAAATAAAATTTCTTAACAAAATTAAGAATTTGTTAATAAAATTTTTAAAAGTAAAGAGGTTAAATACAAGATTTCTAAAACCAAAATATGGAGATGCTAGCGGTGTCAGAGGGGCTGCAAATTTATCAGATAGAGTGTATTATTAATTATGAAATTATGCCGAGTTGGAGAGCCTGGTTTAGAAAAACCCGCAATCATTGATAAAGATAATACAATAAGAGATCTATCCACAATAATATCTGATTTAAATCCAAAAACATTAAATTTTGAGACAATAGATAAAATTAATGCAATAAATTTAAACGATTTAACAGAAATAAATCCAGATTTAAGAATGGGTCCATGTGTTGGAAATCCCTCAAAATTTTTAGGTATAGGATTAAATTTTAAAGATCATGCATTAGAACAAAATTTACCAATTCCAGATGAACCAATAATTTTTTCAAAATTTACAAATTGTGTCTGTGGTCCTAATGACGATATCGAAATTCCCAAAGGATCAGAACATACTGATTGGGAGGTAGAATTAGGATTCGTTATTGGTAAAAAAGCAAAATACATTTCAGAAAATGAGGCTTTAAAATATGTATTAGGATTTTTTTTGGTAAATGATGTAAGTGAAAGAAATTTTCAAAAAAAAAGAGGTCTCACTTGGGATAAAGGAAAGGGATTTGATACTTTTGGACCAATTGGACCTTATATACTCACCAAAGATGAAGTAAGTGATTTTCAAAATCTTAATATGTACTTAGATGTAAATAATGAAAGAATGCAAAAAGGTAATACTAATCAAATGATTTTTAAAATAGAGGAGCTAGTATCATATATGAGTCATTGTATGACCCTATACCCTGGAGATATTTGTTGTACAGGCACACCACCCGGAGTAGGTGAAAATATGAAACCACCTCGATTTTTAAAAGGTGGAGAAACAATAGAATTAGGCATAGATAAATTAGGGACACAAACTCATAAAGTCAGAAAAATTTAATACAAAACGCCTATAGAAGATTTTTCAAAAAGATAATATGTATAATATTGATGCTCAAAAGAGATTTATATTATGAACGTATTTCAACAAAGTCATTAAGGGATGATGTTAGGTACCTAGGAAACATTTTAGGAAAAGTTATTAAGGACCAAGAAGGAAAAAAATTTTTTGATCTTGTGGAAAAAACAAGATTATTATCAAAAGCAAATATTGCAAATAGAAGGCAGAAAAATCCTTTTAATAAGCTCTCTAAAGAAATAAAAAAAGTAAATCCAAAAAATTTATTTAAACTTACTAGAGCATATAACCATTTTATGAATTTATATAATTTAGCAGAATCGATAGATGCCTCAAGGACTTTAGATATATACGAAAATACAAAGAAAGATAAAAAATTAAAAAATATATTTATTGAGGAGATATTTGAAAATTTTTTTAAAAACAAAAAAATATCAAATAGTAAAATTTATAATGTTGCAAAACAATTACATATCGGTATTGTACTTACGGCACATCCTACAGAAGTAAAAAGAAGAACTTTAATACAAAAATATCATACCTTGACAGAAATTTTGGAGCAAAGAAATTTGTTAAAAAATTATCCATCTAAAATAAAAATTTTAGACAAAAGAATGTTTGATGAGATAACTATTATCTGGAATACAGATGAATTAAAAAGGTCTAAACCAACACCTTCAGAAGAAGCTCGTTGGGGTCTAGCAATAATTGAAGATAGTTTATGGGAGACTATTCCTAAAGTTTATAGAAGATTAAATCAAATCTTTGTTAAAAATATGGGGAGAGGATTGCCTAAAAACTTCAATCCAATTGAATTTGGATCTTGGATGGGTGGAGACAGAGATGGAAATCCATTTGTTACTTCAAATGTTACAAAAGATGTTATTCTTTTGTCAAGATGGGAGGCAGCAAAACTTTATGAAAAGTCTTTAACTAAGTTAATACGATCTTATTCTATGCAAAAATGTTCTAAAAAAATTCGTAAATTCGCAGGTAAATCTTACGAACCTTATAGAGTTTATTTGAGACCTTTAAGAGATAAAATTAGAAAAACGCATAGATCTATCGAACAGCATTTGGTTAATAATACACCGCTAAATGAAAAAATACTAATTTCAAGTAGAGAAGAAATTTTAAAACCATTGAGAGACGTTAGAGAATCTTTAGAAAAAAATCAAAGTGAGAATATAGCTAGTGGAGAACTTTTAGATCTAATGAGAAGGGCAAAATGCTTTGGAATTAATTTGGCAAGACTAGATATAAGGCAAGAAGCATCTAGACACTCTCAACTAATAACTGAAATAATAAAAAATAAATATGGCCAAGATTATAATTCTTGGAATGAAGAAAAAAAAATAAAATTTCTCTCACAAAAATTGAAAGGTAAAAATTTTATAAACAAATTTAAATTTAAAAATAGAGAAAATAAGGAAGTTTGGTCTACTTTTAAGGTTCTTTCAAGTCAACCTAAAGAATGTTTAGGTGCTTATGTTATATCAATGACTTCAAGTGCATCAGATATACTATCAGTTATGTTATTACAAAAAGAAGCAAACATAAAAGATAGATTAAGAGTCGTTCCTTTATTTGAAACATTAGATGATTTAATAAATGCTAAACCTATAATGAATAGTTTATTCAAATTAGGTTGGTATAAAAAATTAGTAAATAGTAATCAGGAAATAATGATTGGTTATTCAGACTCTAGTAAAGATGCTGGAAAACTGTCAGCCAGCTGGCATCAATATAAATTACAAGAGGAAATCTTGAAGTTATCTAAAAAATATAAAATTGAAGTAACTTTCTTTCATGGAAGAGGAGGGTCAGCAGGAAGAGGTGGAGGACCAATTCAGGCAACTCTAAGATCGCAACCACCAGGATCCGTTAATGGTAAGATTAGAATTACAGATCAAGGTGAAGTAATTCAGCAAAAATATGGATATGAGCCGTTAGCAAAATATAATTTGTGTAGCTATATAGGATCTGTAATGGAAGCAACATTAAACCCACCACCATTGCCAAAAAATCAGTGGAGAAATCTGATCCAAAAAATGTCAGAAATTTCAACCAGTTCTTATCGTAAAAATATTACACCAAATTCTGAATTTATAAGATATTTTAAAACTGTTACACCTCACATGGCATTAGGTAAATTATCAATTGGATCAAGACCTTCAAAAAGAAAAAATGTTGACAGTATTAAAGGCCTAAGGGCAATTCCATGGGTATTTGCTTGGACACAAATTAGATTAATGCTACCAGCTTGGCTGGGTACTGCAGAAGCTTTAAGATATTCTTCTATAAAAACTTTCAAAAAAACATTAACAGACATGGAAAAAAATTGGCCTTACTTTAATTCAACAATGGATTTATTAGATATGGTTTTATCTAAAGTTGATCCAGAAATATCAAAAGTTTATGAGGATAATTTAGCTGATGCATCTTTGAAACGTGTAGGAAAAAAACTTAGATTTCAATTTGATGCAGTTAAAAAACTTAATCACGATATAACACCAATTGAAATATTAAAACAAAGAAAGATTTTTAGAGGACCTGCGATTGTAAGAAATGTCTACTCTGAAGTTTTAAATGTTCTACAAGCTGTTGTAATGAATAAGTTATCCAAAAAAAAACTTAAAAAACACGCAAAAAATGAACTTAATGATGCGTTAATGACTAGTATTGCCGGAATCTCTGCAGCTATTAAAAATACTGGTTAATATGTTTGAAATTTTCTTTGCTTTAGGCGCTGGTGTAATTAGCTTTTTATCCCCATGTGTCTTACCTCTTATTCCTGGTTATATAGCCTATATATCAGGTAGTACTTTGGATGAAATACTTGAAAAAAAGAATATAAACTTATTACCTATTATATTATTCACTTTAGGGTTTTCATTAGTATTTATAATTTTTGGAGCAGCTGCATCATTTATAGGTCAATTACTTCTAAAAAATTCTTTCGAATTAAGAATTTTTGCTGGGATAATTATTATAATTTTTTCGTTACATATTATTGGAATTATTAATATTAAGTTTTTAAATTACGAAAAAAGAATTCAATCAACAGGTAACAAGGGCTTTTTTGCTCCTATTCTAATTGGTATGGCGTTTGCTTTTGGATGGACACCTTGTATAGGACCTATTCTTGGTTCGATTTTGATATATGCATCTACAACAGACAGCCTTCCAAAAGGTGTTATGCTTTTGAGTTTTTATTCTATAGGCTTAGCTTTACCATTTGTATTCTCTGGATATTTAATTCAAAAATTTATGCTTGTTTCAAAAAATTTAAAACAAAAAATGGTTTTAATAAATAGAGTTGGTGGAAGTTTATTATTAATTACAGGTTTGTTAATTATAACAAACCAACTACAAGTTATAGGCTATTACCTTTTAGAAATATTGCCATTTTTACAAAAATTTGGCTAATTATTTTTTTTTTCTTTTTTTGTATAAATAATTAAAATTACACCAAATAAAATTATTAAACCTCCGAAGTATAACTCAGTCGTTGGATTTTCTTTAAGAAGTAAAATTGCAGCTAACAAACCTGTTAATGGGATACCCATAGTAACTATGGGTAATACTTTATAAATTGGATTATTTTTTAAAACGTAATAAAAACATCCATATGTAATTGGCTGCATAAAAAAACCTAAATAAATTGCGATTATCCATGAAGTTGTGCTTGCAGATTTAATATAATTTAATGAATTCCCATCAAATAAATTAGATAATAAAATAAGAATTGGACCAGAAAATAATGCTAACCAAGCAACCAAAGTTAATGGATTTAACTCTTTGCTAAGTGGTTTAACTAAAACTTGACCAAAAGCCCATATACCTGATCCTAAAATTGTTAGAAAAATCCCTAAGTATTTACCATCCAAATTTGGTGAGCCAGTCAAAATATATACTCCAATAAAAGCTACAAATATTCCAATTAAACTTCTAATAGTTGGTTTTTCTTTAAGCATGAAATAAGCAAATAAAACTCCAAATGGAACTTCTGTTTGAACCAAGAGAACAGCAGCAGACGCATCAATTAAATTTAATCCACTATAAGTGACACTGTACTGAATAGTATTTGCTACTAGTGATGCTATAAAAATTTTTAAAAGATATCCTTTAGGTATTGGAAACCACCAAATTAAAATTGATGCTGCAAAAGTAAATCTTAATCCCATCAAAAGAATTGGAGGAAAGTCATCCATAGCAGGTTTTGCAATGACGAAACCAAAACCTAAAAATATTGGGACTAAAGATGCAATAAGTGAGTCTTTAATTGTCAAAAATTAAATTTTCTCTTAAGATGTCTTAATTTTCCCTCAGTGCTGTCAAAATCAATGTAGGCACCTTGAAGAAACCTACTTCCTTCATTTGTATCGAATTCAGTTCTACCATGTAATAGTCTATAATTATCCATCATCAATATGTCTCCAGGGATTAATTTAAATTCAATTCTATATTTATTAGAATTATACATTGAGGAAATTTTATTTCTTGCTTTATAATATAAATCTAACTCACTCTTTTCTAATATTGGAACAAAGTCTAATCTTGGACTAAATTTAACTTGTTTAAACTCTTTATTTTCGTCTAATTTAATTAATTCAGACCACCCCTCTAATACGACATCTTTATCTATAAATTTAAACTTAACTTTAACTTTAGTTAAAATATCGTAATAATCTTTAAATTCTTTTTTTAAATCTTCAGTAACAGTATATCCATCCACTAATGTTGAAAAACCACCACTCACTTCATTTGTTATACAGTGTAAAAGCTGGATACATGGAACTGGATTTCTATAAGGATTATCAGTATGAGGCGCTAAAGGCAAAGATGTATAAGCAAGATCATTAGGATTTGGAACCGACTTTACATTGAAAAACTCTCCAAAGTTTGTTCTCCTTATACTTCCAATAGAATTTGCGAATTTAACAATAAAATTATCATTTGTCGGCACATCCTTTATTATTACAAAACCATATTTATAGAAATTAATTAAAAGTTCATACATTTCTTTACTTTCAAACATGCTTTGAGAGTAATTGTACTTTTTTATATTTTTAAAATTTGAGTCCCATTTTTCTTTTTTAATTGATTGAATTAAGAGATCATCTTTTGAAAATTCCTGTATAATTTTATTAATTTCTAACTTAAAATTTACTCCATCATTAAAATTTATTTCTAGAAAATCACTATTTATTTTAGCACTTTTTATTTCAACATCTGTTTTTAAAAAAGTTGGATCAAATTTTCTTTGTTGTGTATTGTTATCGAAATACTCCTCATTTGTAACTCTTTCCCGTAACCAGAATGGATGTATCTCCTGAGAAGAAGATCCGTTTTTAAAGAGGACCCTATTTTCACTTAATTCTATCTTCATTATTATAGGATTATTTAAAATTTAACTTTTATCAAGATAAATAAAATAGTAAGTAAAGATTATCATGCCACAGATAAAAAAATTCAATTATGAAACTTATTTCAAGTTTCTCAATAATTTAGCTAAAGAATTAACTAAATTTTACAACAAAAAATTGAGTAAGTCTTTTCAAGTTACTAACAAACTTAAAGGCAGAGGTTACGATCCAGTCACATCATCAGACAAGGCATTTGAAAGGTTTATAAGGTCAAAAATTACAAAAAAATTTCCTGAACATCAAATTATAGGAGAAGAATTTGGAAAAAAAATATCTAAAAGCGAATATTCTTGGGTAATAGATCCAATTGATGGAACTAGATCATATGTTATTGGAAACCCATCTTGGAGTAATCTAATATCACTTAATTATAAAGGAATACCAATTATTGGGTTAGCAAATTTTCCATCATTAAAAAAATATTACATAAATTTTAATCATAAAGTTGCTTATAAATTTGAAAATGGAAAAAGAAAAAAAATAAAAGTAAATAACAAAGTTATATTCAAAAAAGCGAGAATAGCCGGTGCATTTCATGGAGTATTGTCTTTAAAAAAACAAATGAAAATACCAAAAGTATTAAAATTATTACAGTTTCCATGCTTTGATGCTTTAAGTTATTCACATATGGCTGAGGGAAAGTTAGATATAGTTATTCAGTGTGGTAATAAAATTTGGGACATACATCCATTAATTCCCATTATCAGAGCTGCTGGTGGAAAAGTTTCAACATGGAAAGGTGATGAACCAATAAATGGTGGCAAAATTATTGTTGCCAATAACGAAAAAAATAAAAATCAAATGATTAAATTACTTAAATCAGTGTCTTAAAAGGAGGAATATGACAATCTTTAAACCTATAAATGAAAACGAAATAATGGGAAAAGTAAAGGAAGTTTTCGATGACATTAAAACTACAAGGAAAATTGAGGATGTTCCAAACTTTTGGAAATACATTGCCAATGACCCAGACACCCTTGAAAGAACTTGGAGTTCCATGAAGCAAGTGATGAAGAAAGGTGCCTTAGATGAAATGACTAAGGAGTTAATTTATGTTGCTGTATCTGTGACTAATGGATGTGAATACTGCATAAGATCTCACAGTGCTGCGGCTATGAAAAAGGGAGCTACTAAAGAAATGTTAAGTGAAATGATAGCAGTAACAGGAATGGCAAATGAAGCAAATAGATTGGTGGAAGGATATCAGGTAGAATTAGACAATAAATTTAAATAATGAGAATTGACTATGTTTATAAGATTTGCACGAAAAAAGAATGGAATTTTTTTAAAGAAAAAAAAACTTGGCATGGATCAAACAAAGATATCGAGGATGGCTTTATTCATTTATCAGATAGAGAACAAGTAAATCAAACTTTAAAAAAATACTTTTCAAATCAAAAAGATTTAGTTTTATTAATTTTAAAAACGGATACTTTAAATAATCTTATTTGGGAAAAATCAACTAACGATGAAAAGTTTCCTCATTTATATTCAAAATTACAAATAGAAAATGTTCTAGACAGCAAAGAAATTATTGGTGACCAATATCTCTTCTAGGGTCTTTTGTACTTCTAATTTTATCTAAAAAGCCTGATAATTTTGCAGTTACATAAATTATATAGACAACTGTAAGTCCAAGAGCCATAGTTGATAAGAAAGTATATAAAGCTGCTAAAAACTGATCGCCAACCCAGGAATTGAAATCTCCATTAGCAAAATAAAGAACATTCCAAAATATTATAAAGACCACTTCGTATAATATTATTATTTTAAACATTTTTTTAAATCAGTTTAAAATCATTCTAAGATGATTTAGTAATTTTATCTACAAATTTTCTTGTAACAGGAGCAACAATTAAAATAGCCGTTATTGCTATTGGAAAGCTTATTGACCAGGCTTTTAAGAATCTATCAATAAATTCACTATCCATTCCAGTATTGATATATGTAATAATTAAAGTCATTAGCAGACTCATTCCAAAACCCATAATTAGTGTAAATACGAGATTTGAAAATTTTTTAGGGATCATTAAATCAGTTTAACTTTAAATAAAAATTTTAAAATAAAAATAAATTATCCATGAAAAACAAGTAGCTAAAGTTACAAATATTATTGTTATACCAGTTGCTGTTTCATTTTGGTATTTTTTGTTGACTTTGTCTCTCCATTTTTGTGGATAAAGAGGAATTGTTAGTGCGTATACAATTAGAAATAAATCAAACGCAGTTAAAATAATGCAAAAAAAAAGTAATTGATTCATTATATGTCATATACTTTCTTGTTGTATTAAAACTTGCAATTTCTCTATCATGATTAAAGGTGTTTTCATAGCAGGATAAACTTTATGAGCTTCAACATAACTGTCTATTGCTTTTTGATAATTCTTTAGAGCTGTTTGAACCATTCCTTGTCCAGATAAAGCACCAAAGTGTCTTTTCTCTAATTTTAAAACTTCATCTATATCATTTTGAGAAAGCTCATAATTACCCATCAAATAAAGTACTGTCGCTCTTTTATTCCAAGCCTCTGCCCATTTAGGATCTAATTCTATAGCTTTTGAAAACACATTATGTGCTGAGGTCAATTGGTTTTGAGACATATAGTATGAACCTTTAGCTAATAAGTTTGTAAGACTTTCTTCAGAGGGATGCGTGGTCCACATTTTCCAAATTTTAGTTTCTATTTCCTTTGCAGCAATTGAGCTGCCCGTGCTCTTTAATTGATTAAATAAATTATTTAATTGTGCATCGTATTGATCATTTGCATACGAAAAAAACGATAAAGAAAAGAACGTAATAGTTAGTAATATTTTTTTCACTTATTTTGGCATAGGAGTGGCACCAGTCTCAAGACTTATAATCTTTCCATCTTTATATCTATAAACTGCCATCACTGCTTCAACATTACCGTCATCAAAAGTTACAAATGCATGGTGAACACCGACTTCATCATTTTCATAAACCACTCTTGATTTATCTTGTTTTATGTCACCACTCATAGCCCATTTAATTATGTCACTTTTTCCTAAAGTATTACCCGATTTATGCATTGTAAATTTAAAATCATCGTGCAAAAGATCATTCATAGTTGACTCATCTTTATTTTTAATCGCACCACTATATTTTTCTATTATTGACATTATTTATTCTCCTATTGTTTTATTTCATTGTACTAGACTCTTCAGCTATTACAAAAGTACTCTTTTCATCTGTATTTGACCTTCTGTGTCCAACTATTTGTTGATGAGCATCTGAATTGTACCATCCCATTGCTTTTTCTTTACTCTCAAATTCGATAACTACTGTAAGAGTTCCTTGCTCACCTTCAGTTGCTAGTTTATCTGGTGTTCTAACTAAGAACTTTCCTCCAAATGCAGCAATTGTTGCATCAACTTTTGATGCATAATCGGTTTTGAACTTATCCATATTTATTACCTTTGGATGAGCTATAACATATGCTTTTCCCATCTTAATCTCCTTTCAATATTATTTTCCTGGTTTAATCACACTGTTAGCTGCATTTGCTGCGTTGCTAAAAGCTTTATTATAATCAATTACCTCATGAACCATTAAATCATCCATAAGGCCTGAATTTTTAAAGGCTATTTTCAATGCAACAGCTTGCTCGTATTCTCCTTCAACGCAAGAAATTACATCAAATCTGCCTCTTACCCACTCGTAAGAAACAAGCTTTAAACCAGCTGCTTCTGTCGCCTTTTTTGTAGAGGCAAATCTGTCTGCTGTTGGTTCATTCTGCATTCTCTTCATTAATTCTCCACTTATTTTACCTATTAAATAAAATTTTGCCATATATTCTCCTATTATTCTAATGTTCCTCTTAGTTTTTCGATTTGATCTTTAGAACCTGGTATCAAATCATAAATAAATGAATTACATTTATCATTCCTTTCTTCGTTAAATGGTTTACCAATTAATTTGTCCAATTCTTCATTAGTCCCTTTATTAATTTCTTCACCTTTAACTTTTTCATTCAGTAGATATTCTCTTACAATTTTATAAGAGGCTAAAGCGTATTCAAGTCTGATGGCCTCAATTTCATTAGCAGGTATAAATGATATTGAAGTATAATGACCCAAGCATTTTATAGCTTTTTCCTTGTCCTTTTTAGTTATATGACCTCCTGCAAAAGAAATAGTAGTGTAAAAAACGATTATCAAACTTAAAAATATCTTCTTCACTTTTAATATAAGGTCTGAACAACTTTTTCGACACGGTCTTTACCATTTGGAATAGTTTCTTCTAAAAAAGTATGACAATTATCAGTTAATTCTTTATTGTATTTAGAGCCATAATGTTTATCAACTGCTTTATTAGTTCCTTCGTCCCAATCTTTTTCTTTAATACCAATCTCTAAAGCATAAGTTTTCCACACTTTAACAGAAGCCATAGATTTTTCCTTCATACTATATTCAAAAGTTTCTCCAGATGGTAAAAAGTAATTAGCCATATATATACCAACACAATCCCATGCCTTTTCAGTTTTCTCTTTACTTAAGTCTCCTGCATTTGCGTTATTTATAAATACCAAACTAAATAAAATAAAAAAAAATTTTCTCATAATTAAAAATCCACTTTTGATAATTCCCAAAGTTGTACATTATCTACACATTCCGCATAAATTGCTTTAGCTTTGGGATTTTTTCCAGCTACAAATTCTTTCATTCCTGCTTCATTATGAACTGAAACTTTAAATAAAATACCACTTTTATCTGGTTTCATTCCTCCAATGGTTTTTTCAGGATAAGCAAGACTTTTTCTTACCTCCATACCTTCGTCAGACTGCATCCAACCCATAAAAGTTTCTAGCTTACCGTCTTTAAGATTAACTAAAGCTAACATTTCTTTTTCCATTCTTTTCTCCTTATAAAAAATTATTTATTTTTTCATCGCATTAAACATGCTTAGAGTGTCATCAAAAGTCATCATGACTTTAGTTTTTCCCTCATCACTTGATTCAAAATAATGACCAAATATAGTATCCATATTATCAGCGGTTGCGTGAACTCTAACAAATACTTTGTTACCCTCACTGATCATGTCTAAAATTTTTAAATGAAAATTTGGCCAGATTGCTGGAATTTTTGACATCGCAGCCATCATAGCTTGTTTACCTTTGTGCACCCCTGATAATGGATGAACACCTTCTTTGCCTGGAAATGTCCATACAATATTATCATCAATCATTTCATTGAAAAAAGTTTCCATATCACCTTTAGTAAAAAGCTCATATGCTTTTCTTGTTTGTTCTTTAACATCCATTTTTAACTCCTTATTTTTTCATTGCATTTGCCATACTTAAAGTATCGTCAAATGTAATAAATTTAATTAACTTTCCATCTTGAACCTCATGATAATGACCAAAGATTGTATTTTCCATTCCATCCGCTGATGCATCGACTTTTACAAAAACTTTATTACCTTCGCTAATCATCCAATCAGGTTTAACATGAAAGTTAGACCATATCCCTGGAATTTTTGACAATGCTTTTACATAATTTTCTTTACCTTTATGTATACCTGATAGTGGGTGAACACCCTCCTTTCCAGGAAAAGTCCATTCAATGTCATCATGAATAAGAGACATTAAACCTTCCATGTCACCTTTTCCGAAACATTCGTAACCTTTTTTTACAATATCTTTTGCTTCCATATTTATTCTCCTTACAATATTAATTTACATTTTTGAAAAATCCATGACCTGAGAACACTCCTCTGAAGTAGTGTCAAAAAAGTTATTCATGTCTCCCAACTGATCTATAATAGCTTGCGGGCTTTCTGCTTGCCACTTACAATACATATTCATAGAGTCACCTGCACACATCATTGTCATGTGACATACCGCTTTTTCCCCATTTACGCCTTTTTTAAGATCTTCTGGAGATGTTGAACCTACAACTTCGTAAAATTTTTTTTTCATTTCCTCAGATTTAAAAACGTGAGTTGCTAAATAATCTTTCATAATAATCCTTTCTAAATTAAATTTATTTAAATATATCTTAGAAATGTAAACGTTTTATGACAATGCTGGTATGTGGTTTTTTATATCCAACTAGGTACGGGAAGCCCTTTTTCCAATAAAAATTTCTTATTAAACATCTTAGAGTTGTATTTGTCTGATTTATCGCAAAGGATTGTTACAATTGTTTTACCTGGTCCTAATATTTTACCTAATCTAATTGCACCAGCAATATTTACTCCACAACTTGTTCCAAGACTTAAACCTTCATTTTCAATTAAATCAAATAAAACAGGCAAAGACTCATTATCGCTTATGGAAAAAGCACCGTCGATTTTAGCTTCCGCAAAATTTGCTGTAACTCTACTTGATCCAATCCCCTCTGTTATTGATCCTCCCTCGCTTTTAAGTTCGCCATTTTCTATATAGTTATAGAGAGAAGAACCTGTTGGATCAGATAAATAAATTTTAACATCTTTATTTTTTTCTTTTAAATATGAGCTCACTCCAGCTATTGTTCCACCAGTTCCAGATGCACAAACAAACCCATCAACTTTTCCGTCTGTTTGGTCCCAGATTTCAGGACCTGTACTTTCATAGTGTCCTTTTAGATTAGCAGTATTATCAAATTGATTAGCCCAAACTACTCCATGATTGTTTGATGATTTAAGTTCATCAGCAAGTCTACCTGCAACCTTTACATAATTACCATCATCTTTGTATGGTTTAGGAGGAACTAATTTTAACTCAGCGCCCATGTTTTTTAGCATATCCTTTTTTTCTTGTGTTTGATTATCATTCATAACAATTACTGTTTTATAACCTACTGAATTTCCAATAAGACAAAGTCCAATTCCAGTATTGCCAGCTGTGCCCTCAACAATAGTACCACCCTTAGAAATTAATTTTTTCTCCTCGGCATCTTTTATCAAAGCTAACGCTGCCCTATCTTTTACTGATCCCCCTGGATTAAGATATTCAGCTTTACCATAAATATTACATCCCGTTACTTCAGATGCAGCCCTTAATTTAATTAAAGGTGTATTTCCAATTCCTGAAACAAAATTATTCTGAAAATTCTTCATTTTTTTCCTCGTCACTTATACCATAAGGTTTAAATTCTTCAGTGGCTGTTCCAACATTTCTTGCTGGGATTCCGACCATAACTCCATTTTCTGGAACATTCTTAGTCACTACAGCATTTGCTCCAATTTTAGCATTCTTCCCAACTACAATAGGTCCAAGTACTTGAGCTCCAGAACCAACAACAACATAATCATGAAGAGTAGGGTGTCTTTTAGTTTCCCTTTGATTTTCAGAATTTATACTAGGTGAAATTCCTCCAAGAGTTACGTTATGATAAATTGTTACATTATCCCCAATATCTGATGTTTCTCCAATTACAACCCCCATACCATGATCAATAAATAAATTTTTTCCAATTTTAGCTTTTGGATGAATTTCAATTCCAGTCATAAATCTTGAAAATTGAGATACTATTCGTGCTATCAAATCAAACTTTGCAACTGCAAAAAAATTTGCAATTTTATGCATGAACACTGCTTTTGCACCTGGATAAGTTAGTATCACAGATAGTTTTGACTTAGCAGCTGGATCTCTTTTTATTATAGATTCTAAAAATTCATTCATAATTATTTAATAGATTTAATTAAATTTAATTTTAGTCGTTACAACAACAACAATCGGATTTTGATTTACAAACACAATTATCGTTATGTTCACAAGCACACTTATCATTAGTGCAATTTTTACATTTACATTTTTGATTATTGCAAACCATGAGGAATATATAATTATAATATTTTTAAATACAACTTATAATTTTAACTAGATTTGGTCTAAAGTAAGTCCCTTAACATTAGCAGGTACAGCAATATCCATCATTTTTGGATTAGCTAAATTAAGATTTTGCATTATTTCTGCATATTCTTCTTTAGATTTTACTTGTAATCTAGGATTATTATTTTTTTCATTTTCAATTGTTGAGAATTTTTTCCCATTATAATCGTGCGCTGGGTATACAAGAGTATTTTCAGGAAGTTTTAATAGTTTGTTAAAAAGTGAATCATAAGCATCATATGAGCTTCCATTTTGAAAATCTGTTCTACCTGTACCATTAATTAATAATGTATCTCCTGTGAAAACTCTATCATTCATCAGATAACTATAAGAACAATCAGTATGACCCGGGGTATACATTGCTTTAAGTTCAATATTTTCTATTTTAATTTTTTCATTATCTTTTATTTTTAAATCTATTACCTCTGATTTTGAGTTCTCTCCCATAATTCTTGCACAGCTTGTCCTTTTATTTAACTCATTTAGTGCCGTTATATGGTCAGCATGAATATGTGTATCAATAACTTTCACTAATTTTAGTTTGAGATTTTCCAAAATTTTAAGATACTCCTCAGTGTGTTCAATAACTGGGTCTATAATTAAAGCTTCACGACCCTCTCCACTAGAAATAATATAAGTGTAGGTTGAAGATTTTTCATCAAATAATTGATTAAATATCATATATTTATTAACATTATAAAAAATTGCATAGCAAATCAATCTTGCATATAATTTAATTTAAAAAAGGAGACATAAATGACATTAAAAATTAATAGTGTTGCGCCAGATTTTACAGCACAAACCCAAATGGGAGAGATAAAGTTCCATGAATGGTTGGGAGACAGTTGGGGAGTCTTATTTTCACACCCAAAAGATTTTACACCCGTTTGCACAACAGAATTAGGAGCTTTAGCAAGAATGAAACCAGATTTTGATGCAAGAAATGTAAAAGTTATGGGTTTATCAGTTGACCCCGTGTCTGATCATGAAAAATGGTTAGAAGACATAACAGATGTGTGTGGTATGAAGCCAGACTACCCAATTGTTGCAGATGAAAAATTAGAAGTAGCTAAATTATACAATATGTTGGAAGGCGATGCTGGAACTTCTTCAATGGGAAGAACAGCTGTTGATAACGAAACTGTGAGAACAGTATATATTGTAAGACCTGACAAAAGAATCGGTCTATTTCTAACTTATCCAATGACAACTGGAAGAAATTTTGGTGAAATTTTAAGAGCTATAGACTCTATGCAAAGAACAGCTAAACACAAAATAGCAACTCCTGCAGATTGGAAACCAGGCGAAGACGTAATAATTGTTCCTAAAGTAACAAATGAGGAAGCTAAAAAAATATATCCTAATGGCTGGGAAACAATTAAGCCGTATTTAAGAAAAGTACCTGACCCACAAAAGTAAGTTAGATACTAAATTATTAGACCAACAATCTCAGCATTGGGAAAAAAACTTCTCAAATAAGCCTGAGATGTTCGGTTTAGACGCAAGCGAACCGGCAAAAAAATCTTTAAAAATTTTTCAAGAGAATAACATTAATACCGTGGTTGAACTAGGAGCCGGACTAGGAAGAGATAGTATTTATTTCTCTATAAATAATCTTTCTGTTACTTCATTAGATTATAGCCAGTCAGGCATAAATATAATTAATAAAAAAATTAATAAAGATAAACTCAAAAATATTAAAACTAAAGTATTTGATGTTAGACAAAAACTGCCATTTGAGGACAACTCAATTGATGGGTGTTTCTCACACATGCTATATTGTATGGCATTAAGTAATCAAAATTTATTCAACCTTAATAGAGAAATCTGCAGAATATTAAAACCTGATGGTTTAAATATTTATACTGTAAGAAATGAACATGATGGTGATTATAAAAATGGAATTCATAGAGGGGAGGACATGTACGAAAATGATGGATTTATAGTACACTTTTTTAACAAAATAAAAATAAATCAATTAACTGATGGCTTTAAAAATTTAAAAATTGAAAGTTTTGAAGAGGGGACATTTCCAAGAAAACTCTATTTTGTAGTAAACAAAAAAATTTAATTAGTTTATTTATATTTTTTCATTGAAACACTTGCTAATAATAAATTAGGATCAATAAAAGTTTTAGATTTTTTAATTTTTTTAAACGATTTGTAAGCAAATATTGCAATTGGAAGTTCAGTACAACCTAAAATTATTTTTTTACAATTAATTTTTATCAAATGATTTATTGCTGGTTTAATCGCTTTTTCAGCTTCTTTTACTTTACCTGTTTTTACAAGTCTAATAGCTTTATTTACCGAACTAATTTGTAGGGACTTGCTTGGACTGACTAAATTAAAATGTTTATTAAAATATTTACTATAAACTTTAGTTTTTAAGGTTGCTTCTGTACAAAGAATCCCGATTTTTGAATTTTTTTTACACGTTTTTTTTGTGTGTAAATACACTTCTTTTGGCATGCTTATAATTGGAATTTTAATTTTTTTTTGTAAATCTTCATGCCAGTGATGTGCTGTATTGCAGGGCATTACAATAAATTTACATTTATTTTTTTTTAATAAGTTACATCCTTTAATAAGGCTTTTTAAAACGTAATTATATCTATTTAAATTTTCAGGCCTTTTTGGAATATTTGATTTGTTGTATAATAGAAAGAGGGGATATTTCTGATCTGTCTTACCTACGTTTAATTTCGCTAATTTATTGCAGAAGTCTAATCCTGCTCTAGTTCCCATTCCTCCTAAAATTCCAATCATTTTCCCAAGTGTATTTGTTATTGTTATCTAATTAATTGATAAGAAAATCAATGATTATATCCACCAAAAGTATTAATGTAATTTATGAATAGTAATTTAGTCGTATTAACTTTAAGCCAAATTTTCAGTTTTACTGCTGCACCCGTTACTGTTTTTCTAAGTGGGATAATTGGGTCACAGATTAGTCCATTAAAATCTTTATCAACTCTGCCAATGTCTATTTCTGTCGTTGGAATTGCAATTGGAGCAGTCATTGCATCTAAATTGATGAGCATAACAGGTAGAAAAGTTGGTTTCATAGTTGCTTCAGTTGGAAATACATCAGTATCTATTTTAGCTGCTTACTCAATCTTTATTCAAAGCTTTTCTCTTTATTGTTTCGTTAATTTTTTTTTGGGTATGGGCATGGCTTTTACACATCAATATCGTTTCGCGGCTGCTGAAAGTGTTAACAAAGATAAAGTACCTCGTGCTATTTCAATAATTTTACTCGGAGGAATTGTTTCAGCCTTTATAGGTCCAAGTATTGCAAATTTTTCTAAAGATATGTTTAGCAATCATATGTATGTAGGATCTTATTTATCTCTAGCTGCATTAACTTTCTTGCCAACAATTTTCTTTCTCTTTTATAAAAATACTTCAAAAATAGAAATATCAATTAAATATTCTGGTAGAAGTTATTTAGAACTTGTTTCTCAACCAAGGTTTTTGCAAGCTGTTATATCTTCAGCGTTTGGTTACGCTATTATGACTTTTTTGATGACAGGAACCCCGTTAAGTATGCATGTAATGGAGGGGATTAGCTTAAACAAGACAAGTATAGTTATACAAATTCATGTTGCCTGTATGTTTTTACCTTCATTAATTGCTGGTAATTTAGTTAAAAAAATTGGTCATTCAAAGATGATGTATGTTGGGGTAGGTCTATACTGCATAACAGTAATAATAAGTCTATTTGATCAGTCATTTTTAAATTATATGATTGCGCTTATCTTTCTAGGTTTTGGGTGGAATTTTTTGTTTATATCTGGAACAAGTTTATTAGTTTTAACATACAATGAGGAAGAAAAATATAGAGCTCAAGGCTTTAATGATTTTGTAGTCTATTCTGTTCATGCATTAGGAAGTTTATCTGCAGGTGTTTTAATAGTTTTAACAAATTGGAAAATAATGAATTTAATTTGTATACCTTTAATTATTGTAATTATATTAATCACATTAAGAGCAGATCTTTTAAGCAAAAAATGAGTTTTTTATTACTTGGATTTTTTACTGGTATAAGTTTAATTTTAGCCATTGGAGCACAAAATATATTTGTAATAGAGCAGGGACTTAAAAAAAAATATGTATTTATTGTTTGTTTAATTTGCTCTTTATCAGATTTTATTTTAATTTTTTTAGGTATTTTTTTATTTGAATATTTAAAAATATATTTTACGAAAAATGTAGAGCTTACTTTTAATATTTTATTATTCATTTTTTTGATTTACTTTATTTATAACAAAGTAATTTCTTTGTATAAAAAAAATAATATTAACTTTGAGGATAGAAATTTAAATTTTAAATCAATAGTAATCAAAACTCTTGGATTTACCTATTTAAATCCTCATGTTTATTCCGATACAGTTTTTTTTTTAGGAAATTTTTCAAAAAATTTTTTAATTGCCAATAAATATCTATTTGGTTTTGGTGCTTCTATTGCATCTTTTTTATTTTTTTTTACGTTGGGATATCTTGCAAAATATTTTTCTAGCAACTTAATTAATTCAAATACATGGAAAACAATAAATTTTTTTATTATTATATTTATGACAGTTTTGTCTAGTTATGTGTTTATGGATATAATAGATTTAATTTGAAAAACCGTATTTTCTTAACCTTACATCACCTGTTCGGGCATGGGCTTCCATACCTTCATATCTTGAAATTCTTGCGGCAGCAGAACCAACCTCTTTAGTAGATTCTTTAGTCATCCTTTGGAAACTCAAGGTTTTAATAAATTTTCCAACGAATAAACCACCAGTATATTTTCCAGCACCTTTGGTTGGCAAAATATGATTTGTTCCTGAGCATTTATCACCATAAGCTACAGTGGTTTCTTCTCCAATAAATAATGATCCATAATTTTTTAATCTTTCGTGAAACCATTTGTCATTTTTAGTTTGTACTTCTAAATGTTCTGGAGCGTATTCATCACTTATCTTGGCCATATCCTCATCGTTTTCACATAGTATTACTTCTCCGTAATCTCTCCATGCAGCTTCAGCACTAGTTCTTGGTAGCTCAGGTAATTCTGATATTAATTCTGGAACTCTTTTCATTACATCATCTGCAAGTTTTTTACTTGTGGTATAAAGCCAAGCTGGAGAATTATATCCATGTTCAGCTTGTCCAACTAAATCAACAGCAACAATTTCTGGATCTGCTGTTTCATCCGCTATTACTGCAATTTCAGTAGGTCCGGCAAATAAATCTATACCTACTTTTCCAAATAAAATTCTTTTTGCTTCTGCTACAAACTGATTTCCAGGACCAACCAACATATCTGCCGGTTCATTTCCAAACATACCATATGTCATTGCAGCAATTGCTGGCACACCACCTAGATTTAATATTTTATCCGCTCCACATAGATTAGCAGTATAAATAACAGAAGGATTCGCACCGACCCCATCTTTTGGTGGGCTACATGCAATAATATTTTTAACACCTGCAACTTTTGCGGTTGTAACACTCATTACAGCTGAGGCTATATGCGCGTATCTACCTCCAGGTATATAGCATCCAGCAGTATTTACAGGAATTAATTTTTGACCAGCATATAAACCTTTTGAAAGTTCAACTTCAAAATCTTGACCGTAGTTTTTAAGTTGTGCTTCAGCAAATTTTTTAACTCTGTCATAAGAAAATTTTATATCATCTTTTGTTTTTTGATCTAAAGTATTGCTTATTTCATTAATTTTTTCTTTTGAAACTATTATATCTCCATCGTATTTATCAAATTTTTTTGTTAACTCCTTGCACCCTTCTTCTCTTGATTTTTCAAGTTCACTTAGAAGCTTTTGAACTATTTCTCTTGTCTTTACATCGTCAGTAGAGGGTTGTTTCGGTGATTTTTTTAAATACTTTATTCCCATACAAAATTCTATTTCATTAATTAATCTAAAGCAACAACAGCTGCTGCAATGGATGCTAATCTTGCAGTTGCTACATCTGATCTTGATGTAATAACTATAGGAACTTTACCACCAACAACCACACCAGCTGCACATGCGCCCATAAAATAGACCATAATTTTTACTAATGCATTACCTGCCTCTACATTCGGCACTAGTAAAACATCCGCATCTCCTGCAACAACATTTTTTATACCTTTAATTTCTGCAGATTTTTTTGAAATACTGTTGTCAAATGCCAAAGGTCCAAAAACATCGGCTTTTAAATTTTCTTTTTTCGCAAGTTCAGTGATCTCTTTTGCATCCAATGAACTTTGAACACTATCAAGAACTTCCTCTGTGGCAGATAAAATCGATACTTTAGGTCTTTCATTTCCAATTCTATTACAAAAATTAATTACATTTTTTAGGATATGCATTTTTGTTTTTACATTTGGGCTTACATTTAATGCTCCATCTGTAATTATCAGAGGTTTATCTTCCTTATCTAGAGTCATATGCCAAATATGACTTAATCTTGTTTTACCAATTAAATTATATTTTTTTTTGATTACTTCTTTCATTAATACATCAGTATGAATATGGCCTTTTACAATGATTTTAATTTTTTCTTTAGAAGCCAATTCTGCTGCTATTACTGCTGTCTTATTTTCATTTTTTTCATCTAAGATTTCAAATTCAGATATGTCAAAATTTAACTCCAAAGCACATTTTTCAATTTCTTCTTTATTTCCAATAAATGTTGGAGTGATTAAATTTTCATTTACCGCATCCATAACAGACATCATAGTTATAGATTTACCAGCATTAACAATACCAGCCGAGATTCCTTTTTTTTGATGAGCAACATCCAAAAGATTATTTGGACATACAATTTCTTTATCTGATAGCATTTAATTGGTCTTTATATATTAAGTTAATATGGCATAAAATAGAAATAACAGTTAAAATTGGTCACTTTGATGCATTGGAACATAAAAATAATTATTTAGATAGAAAATATGAGTTCAGAAACAATTAAAATAAATTGGAATTGTAGACACACATGGAGAAAAAGTTCTAAAAATACTGCTTGGTGTTTGTTAGGTTGTTCTATTGGAGATTTTGGAACAATTTTGTTTTTTCAATTATCTGAAATTCCCTTTCCAGTATTGGGTATAATGATACTAGCCATTATTAATGGATTAATAACAAGTATTGCTCTGGAGACTATAATATTAATTAAACAGAACTTCAGTTTTAAAAATGCAATTAAGACAGCATTCGGGATGAGCTTTATATCTATGATTAGTATGGAAGTAGCAATGAACTTAACAGATTATTTGATCACAGGCGGAGCAGTTTTAAATTGGCATGTTATACCAATTATGCTTTTAGTTGGTTTTATTACACCATTGCCATACAACTATTATAAACTAAAGAAATATAATATTAGCTGCCACTAGAAATGGAAAATTTAATTCAAATTATTTTAGCAATAAGTTTAGGAATGATGATTTTTTTTTCATTTGTGTTAGCACCGATGATATTTAAAATACTAGATGCTGAAAATGCCGGAAAATTTGTCAGAAAAATTTTTCCATATTATTATTTTGTAAATCTAATTTTTTTATCTATTGCAGTTATTTTATTCATAATTATTTCTTCATTAGGATTAAGTTTTTATATAACTTTATCTTTGGCTATATCTTTTGTTTTTGCGCAATTTATATTAATGCCAATAATAAATAAATTTAAAGACAACAATGAAGAAAAAAAATTTAAATATGCGCACGGAACATCAGTCTTAATTAATTTCATTCAAATGATAGGATTAATATATCTCTTAATTTAATGAGAAAATTATTAATATTATTTATAATTCTTATTCCAAATACTTCATTTTCAAATGAAAAATTTGTCAATTATTTAAAAGAAGGAAAAAAAATTATTTTTATGAGACATGCTCTTGCACCAGGAACTGCCGACCCAAAGAATTTTAATATTAATGATTGCTCAACACAAAGAAATTTAAATGAAGAGGGTAGATCGCAATCTAAAAGAATTGGAATTTTTTTTAAAAATAAAAATATTAAAATTGATAAAGTTTTATCAAGCGAATGGTGTAGATGCAAAGATACAGCTAATATAGCATTTGGAAATTTTCAAACATTTAGTGCATTAAATTCTTTTTACGAAGCAAGGTTTGCTAAAAATAAGTCAAAGCAGATTAAGGAATTAAAAAATTTTCTTAATAATTGGGAAGGTGATTCTAATTTAATAATTGTTACGCATTTTGTAGTAATTTCTGAATTACTTAATAAGGGAACTTCTTCAGGAGAGATGATTTTAACCGACAAAAAACTTACTATATTAGGTAATTTAGAAATAAATTAATAAATTGAATTATAATTTAAAAATGATAACTCTAACTTTATATGGATAACATTACTAAAACTTTGCAATTAATTCTACTAGGAGTAATTCTTGTCAGCACAGTAATTGCTGTTGGTATCGAAATAAGAACTATGTTTTTGAACCAAAGTGTTACATTAGCAGATCTACTCTTAATGTTTCTGTATTTAGAGGTGATGGCTATGGTCCGGGTATTTTGGGAACAACAATCTATATCTATTTCGTTGCCTTTATTAATTGCAATTACTGCACTCAGTCGATTTATTATACTTCAAGGTAAATCAATGGATCCATCGGCATTACTATATGAAGCAGGTGCTATATTGTTAATTGCTGCTGCAATAGTTGTTTTAAGACTAAGACATAGCGAAAAACTTGGAATATCAAAAAGAAAAAAATAAATTTATTCATCCGTAGTAATGAAAATCATTCTCAAAAAAATTAAAAAATAATTTTTTTTTTACTTAATTTTTTTTGATAATGATTATCATTTTTAACAAAAGTAATTGAAATAAAATTTTTTCAGATTAAATATTTTAATATGGAACTCGAAACTTATAATTGCAGAAAATGTGGATTAACAATTTCGTCGACTTGTTCAAAATGTCATAGAGTTGTGGATGTAAAAAAACTAGATGATGGCTGTATAGTTCAAGTAACGAAATGTGGAGATTGTGCTAATACACCAGTTATTAAAGATATTTGCGCGTCGTCTCACAAATAGTTTACCCCCAGTAAACTTGCCTAAAATATCTTAGACCTTTAAGGTATTATATGGACATAGTTACTAAAATAGCTCCTTTAGCACTTGCATTAATAATGCTTGGCTTAGGTTTAGGTCTTACCGTAAACGATTTCAAAAGAGTTTTACAAAACCCAAAAATTTTTTTTGTAGGAATTTTTTCCCAAATAGTTCTTTTACCAATTATTGCTTATATTTTACTTTTAGTAATTAAAGTACCAACAGCTATAGCATTAGGAGTAATGATTATTGCTGCAGCACCCGGGGGAGTAACCTCAAATGTAATGACAAAATTTGCTAGAGGAGATGTAGCATTATCTATTTCATTAACCGCTGTTTGTAGTTTAATTAGCATAATATCTGTTCCATTAATTGTTTTTTCATCTGCAAAACTTATTGGAGTTTCAAATATATCTGAAGAAATCACTATGACTGGAATAGCTTTAAAAATGGCAGGTGTAGTTACTTTACCGGTATTTATTGGAATGATAATTAGAAAATTTAATGAAAATTTTATTTCGAACAATATAAAATTTATAGAAAGAACGACAGGATTTTTATTTTTAATTGTATTTGCAGCTATTTGGATAGAGGAGAGAAATAATATTTTGTCTTATTTATCTCAAGCAGGCGTTATTGTATTAACTCTTAATATAGTCATGATGATATTTGCATATTATTTGGCTAAGGTTTTTTCATCCAATATAGAACAAAGAAGATGTATAGCAATTGAATGTGGTTTACAAAATGGTACATTGGCAGTTTTTGTTGCAACACAAATTTTTAATGACATTATTTATGTAATACCCACTGCAGCATATGCATTAATAATGTATATAACTGCATTTATATTTATGTACTTGTTAAGAAATTCTAATTAATATTGATCTGATTGAAAGTTCTAGTAATGAAGATACCCAAATCATTAATAGTTTCATTTTGTAATTCTGAAGTCTCTTTATAAGATTTGTTATTAAACTTAATATTAAGAAGTTTATTTTTGTCCATTTCAACCATGTTTAATTTAATTAAATAGTTAATCTTTCTTATAACTGTTGGTCGTGGTATCCCTGTAATTTCAGATATAGACATTGCATTGATACCACGAATGTTATTTTGAAGAATTTCTTCCCTCCATTTGTCAATATAAGATTCTATACCCTTAAGTTTTATAGATGCTGTAGTAACTGAGTTGAAGGCTATAGTGATACCTATCAACATAATTTCTAAATCTCCAAAGTATTTTCGCCATCTGTAACAATATGAAAATATAAATTTAAAAAATTGATACCAACAAAAAGAAAAATTGTTTTTGATTAATTTCGATACTTCAGTTCTATCCAATGATTTTATTGTTAAATTTTTTTTTTTGATATTTCTGAAAATTTACTTAGTAATACAGATACATTTTTTAAAGTATTAATAGGCTCTTGAGACTCATAAGCTGATCTATCTAAAAAAATTTTTTTTCCTTTTTTTTTAATAACACCCTTTTTTTCAAGTTCAGAAATTTTTCTTCTAACGCTTTCTTTAGGTATATTTAAATCTTTTGAAATTTGTACAAGATTAATTTTATTAATTTCTAATGTTTTATCTTTATAAAAACTTTCGTAAGTTATATTTAAATTATTTCTTCTAAAAAACTCGAAGTCAGTATTTATTAAATAAATTAATATTAAAAATTTGTCTAAATCTTTAAAAATTTTATACGCATCAGACATCCACTCTGAAATTAATTTGTAAAAATATGGGCTTATTGAATTGAAATTATTAAAAATAAATTTGTTTACCTCTAATTTGTTAATTTCAGAACTTATACTTGGTATTTTTTCCATTATATAAAACCCAAATTGAACACAATTCAAAATAAAATCAACCCAATTTGAACATTTGTCTCATGGTTAAAAAATTTGAGTGTGATTTAATTAAGTATGAGCACAGAAAACCTTAATAAAACATCTATAGCTGAAAACTATATATCAAAGAAGACCCCAAAAAAGGTAAATATAGATGTTCTTAAACGTAAAATTTATGAGCAACAAAAGAAAGAGAAGATGGTTGGAAGAATAGCTATATTTACTTTTTTTAGTTTTATTTGCGTTATAGGTTTTATAATTTCAGCTTAATAACTTCTTTCCATTTTCCAAAGAGCTTTAGTTGTTAAAATAAATATTTTACCTGTTATAGGTTGGATTTGAATATCTCTAATCCTCCCGATTTCATTTTGGAATATGATTTCTTCTAAAACTTTGTCTTCTTTTTTATCTTTAAAATCTAGTTTTCTTAATGACATATCTTTTAATGATGTGATCAATGCATGTCCATTCCAGGCAGAGAATTCCTCTCCATTATAAATAGCGATTGCGCTTGTAGCTATAGATGGTACCCAATATTTAATTGCTTTTGTGTATCCTGGTTTCCATTTAGGTCCAATCTCAGAGCCACTATAATTTGTCCCGCCCCAACCTAAAATTTTCCATCCATAATTTTCAGATTTTTTAACTTCCCCAAACCAGTCGCCACCTTTTGCTCCATGGTTACTCATATAAACTTTGTTATCAAAATCTGAAAGCGCCATACCTTGCGGATTTCTAATTCCAATTTGATAAATTTCAGGCAACCAATCTTTTTGATCTTCAAAATGTGGATTGTCTTTTGGTACTGTACCATCAAGATTTATTCTAATAATGCTTCCAGGGTGTTTACTTGGATCCTGGGCAATCATCCCCATTCCCCTTTCTCCAACAGATGCATATAAATGATCGTTTTTTATTACTAATCTTGATCCAAAATGGTAGCCTGAGTCTATAGGGGGCTCTGCTTGAAAAATATTTTCAAAATTAATTTGTTTTTTATCAAATTTACCTTTTGCTATTGATGTACTTGTTTCCCAGTTTCCTCTGTTTTCACTATAGGAAACCCAAACATGATTGTCATTGTAAATGATATCTAATAAACCACCTTGTCCATAAACCAAAATATCAAGATTATGTTTTATTTTAGTTATTTTCTTAGAAATTAAATTTATAACTTTTATTTCACCTTTTTTTTCAGTTAAAATCAATTCATCTTTGTTTATAAAAGCTGAACCCCATGGAGCGTTGAAATCTGCTATTTTTTTTAAAGAAAATTCATAAGCGGTTGAATAATTTGTTAAAATAAAAAAGTTAAATAAAAAAAACAGAAATTTAATCATTTAATAGTTCAAATAATTCATTTTTAATCTTATTAGAAATTAGTATATCTTTATTTAAATTTATTTTATATTTTTTAAATTTTCTTTGTCCTGGATAAAAAATCTCTTGAACACCTTTTATTTTAGGGAGTTTTTTAACATTTTTAATATTTTCCTTAATTCTATTTAAGTAGTTATTTATAAATATATTATGTTTTAAAACCAAAAAAAAATGACCAACGTTTTGAGGACCAGTAAAATCGTCAAAAGGATCTTTTACTTTTCCTGAGTGGGCAGATCCTGTCAACACTCCACTTAAAATATCTACCATCCAGGCTAAACCCGAACCTCTAAAATCGGCAATAGGTAATTGCACACCCTCCAAAGCTTTTTTTGGATCACTTGTAATATTTCCATTTTTATCTAATGCTACATCAAAAGGAATTTTTTTATTCATTTTTGCTGCAACTCTTATTTTACCCCTATTGATTTTAGACATTGAGGAGTCAAATATAAATGGAGCTGTGGATCCAGATGGGGTTCCAAAAGAAATTGGATTTGTTCCAAATAAACTTTTTTTTGCTCCATAAGGCGCTATAGCTGGAGGAGCATTTGTAAAACACAAGGCTAAAAGGTTTTTCTTAACAGCTTGCTCTATATAATATCCAGAAAGCCCGTAGTGTCCGCTATTTTTAACTCCAACAATTCCTATGCCGGTCCTTTTTGCAAGTTTAATTGCTTGTTTTATGGCAAAGTCAGCAGCCACAAAACCTATAGAGTCATTAGCATCTAAATGCAAAATTGAATTAGAATATTTTTTTATTTTAAATTTAGGTTTAGGATTGATTAAATTTTTTTTAATTCTATCACAGTACATTTTTAATCTTGATAATCCATGAGAATGTGCACCGACTATTTCTGCGTTAATTATTGCATCAGCACATATATTTGAATGTTTGTGAACCAATTTATGTTTTTTTAAAATTTTAAATATTATTTTTTTTAGTTCGTTTTTTTTCATCAAAAATTTAAATATAACCAAGTTCCTTCATTTCAGTATTAAATTCGCTATTTATTTCATCAATATAGTTTTTATTTAATAACTCTCTCCAATTATTCCTTTTACCTAAATAAAAAAAATCCTTTTTTGACGTGTCATCTGCAACTTTCTCATTAAATTTACCTTCTTCTTCCTGTATTTTTAAATTTTCAAAGGAATTAGTTTTTATGCTGTTTAAAATTTTATTTTCATCAAAACTTAAATCTAAAAATTTCGATACATAACTTGATATTTTTTTAAATTCAGTCTCAGGATTGTTTAACAAATTTTCATATTTGATTAATAGATAATTCTTGTTAACTTTCTTCCAAGAATTATAATGACTTTTCCAAGAGCTAATTATTGTTGGGAAAACATTTTCCGTTATTTTGTTATTTTTTGCAAAACCTATACAATTTTTTTCATTAAGTATAAATTTCAACGCATCATCAAAATCATTAATGTGATAGTGATTTTTAATTGATGTAATAACATTTCTTGGATCTCTTACGATGTGGATAACGCCTTGCGTATTTTGTAAATTTGTAAATTCATACTCATCGACTTTACAATTTAGGTGATGGGTTTTAAAAAATTTTACTTTATTATCTAAATTTATAATATCTTGCGACAGTATCCATTTTTTCTTAATTTCATGCATATCTTCATAGTTTTTTAAAATTCCACTAAAAAAAGATCTTGTAGGGTATTGCGGAATTGATTTTAAATTCCTTAAATCAGAATTTCCATCTTCTGTTTCCATTAAAGTTGAAATGAATGATCTTACCCATGTGTTCCCGCTCTTTGGATAAGACGCTAACCATATAATCATTTTATTTTTCTATCCATTTATCAATTATTTTCATACACATTACAGATTTATTAATATCAAATAAATTGAAATCATTTTTTGTTTTACCTAAAAAATAATCTGAAACGTTTTGTATTTGATTTGCATAAGTTGACATTGGGGATTCAATAAATTTTTTATAATACCTTTTTTCATTTTCAATCTCTAAAGCAGACTTATTACTTGGCATCCAAGGATTCAAAATTGTGATTTTACCTTTTGTACCGTAAACAATGCATTTGTTATCTAAGTGAGAACTAATACTTACAGATATATTTAATTGAATTTTATTGTCATATAAAATTTTAGCCTCAGCATGTTTGTCGACACCTGTCTTTGCCATTTCAATTTTTTTTGATAAAAACTTATAATTATTAAATTCTTTACAAAACAACATTGCAAAACTAATAGGATAACAAGCTAAATCTAATATTGCTCCTCCTCCAAATTCTTTGTTGTAAATTCTTTTTTTAATATTTTCTTTTGATTTATATCCAAAACTGCTATCGATTTCTATAATATCTCCTATTTCGTTGTTATTAATAATTTCTAGTAATTTTAAAGTTTGAGGATGAGAATAATATGCAATTGCTTCAAAGAATTTTTTACTAGATGAAATAACATTTTGATTTATTTTTAATGCTTGCTCTAAATCAATTACAAACGGCTTTTCGCATAAAATATGTTTGTCAGATTTTAAAATTTGTAATATTAAATCTTTGTGGGTGTTATTTAAAGTTGCTATGTATATTGCATCAATATTTTTATCCTTTATCACATCATCGTAACCTTTCAATATATTTTCTGATTTATTGTTCGCAGTTTTACTTCCTATATAAATTAGCTTTGAATTCGAAGTTTCTTTAATCACTTTAGAAAAGGATAAACCCATTCTACCATATCCTAAAATACCCCAATTAATCATTAGATATCAAAAATTTAACTATCCTTTACCTCTCCAAGGTATTGTTTTATCAATGATCTTTCTTAACGTAACATCAAATAATAATCCGAGCATACCCATTATAAAAATTGTGATCCAAATAACCTCGTATTGGAAATATTTTTTTGCAACGTTCTCAACAAATCCTATGCCAGTTGTACCAGCTAAAAATTCAGCAGCAACCAAAGTACCCCAACACATTCCTACAGCAACCCTAATACCTGTTAGTATTTCAGGAAGTGAATTTGGAAAAATAACATATCTTAATATTTGTTTTTTTGATGCGCCTAGTGAATGAGCAGCATGAATTTTTGAAAGTTGTGTTCCTGAAGCCCCAGCTCGTGCAGAAATAATCATTATTGATAAAGAGACCATAAAAAGTAAAAATACTTTACCTGTATTATCAATTCCTAGTACAGAAATTATAAGTGGTGCCCAGGCTAAAGGAGGCACAGGTCTATAAAGTTCAATCAAGGGATCAAAAAAACCTTTTGCAAATCTATTAAGACCCATAAATAGTCCTAAGGGAACACCAATTAATATTCCAAATATTAAACCTAAAAATACTCTCATGAACGAATCCCAAATATGCCCGTATGGAACAGGAATTCTAAACAATTTAAAGTCGCCAGTTACAATTTTTAATACTTGACCTTTAAAATTTTGTTCAACTATACCGTTTTTATTATGAACAGGATAATCTCCAGGCAATATATCTGCAATCCAGTCTGGAAGGATAAATCCAATTATTTTACTTACATCCATCATATCAATCCAAAGAAGTGGTATATTTTTATAACCAACACTTGGCTTAGACATTAAAATAAATTTATTAAAGGTATCAGATGGTTTAGGTAGCCATCTACCTGATCCTTGCTCGGAACAACTAGGACCACTTGCAACAATTGTTCCAGCGGGGAATAGAAGTATATCTATTAATCTTAATCCACCTTGCTCCTTTTTTTGTAAGTTATCAAATTCTACAATCGCATTTTGCATTTCATTTAGAGCACCTGGGGGGTAAATACTTGCAAATTCAATTCTTCTAGCAATTTTAACAATATTTTTTGCATAAGTGGAAGCTATCTCCTCATTATCATCTAAATTTTTTCTGTAGGTTTTTATTTCATCTTTTAAATTTTTAATCGAATTCTTAAATTGTGGGTTGTGATTTTTTAATTTAAAAAATTTATCATCAATAATTTTTAGTTCTTGAGCAGCTGCATGAAACTTTAAACCTCTATTTGTTGCGGGTATTAACGGAACTTCTAAAGTATTTTCGATAGAACCTGTTCCTGATTGCACAGTTGTGATTCCCCATCCACCTTCTTTTAAAATGGCTTTTTGACGTTCATTTCGTTCTGACTCAGTTTCAAATGGATAATCTTGTTTCTGAAAATTTGAACTCAGTAATTTTAAATCCTCAGTCATTTCTTTTATCTGTATTTTTGTTTCCATCTCCATTAATTCATCATTTGTAAGCAAAGGAATAAGCTGAGATGTTTTTTTTATAAAACTAGAAAGTACTATTTTTTGTTGATCGCTAATATCTTGTGAATTAGTTATTTCAAGATTAATTTTTTTTAGATTTTCATTTTCAATCTTTATAATAGATGTGCTTTTGAATTCTCTTTCTTCTATAGGAAATTGATATTTTAATCCTAATAATGACTCGTTTATTTTGGCTACTTGACATAATTCATTCGCAGATTTTGGATAAAACCCTTTGGCAATATCCCAAGAATAATATAACCAAATTAATAAAATTGCACTACTACCCACAATTATCCAATGAGTACCTCCTTTAGCTCTTTCAGGATTTCCAAAAACAGCATCAACTTTTTCAGTTTTTATAAGTTTTCTGCCATAAAGAATACATCCCACAATGGATACAAGAATTAGAATTGTAATGATCTGCGTAAACATCTAATTGTCCTTCCCCATGATTTCCTCTTCCATATTCCAAATCATAGAAAGAATTTCTTCTCTCTTTGAAGAAAATTCTTTATTTTTTTTAATTTCCCTTAAATCTTCTTTTAATCCCATTTCAGCAAAGGGAAGATTATACTCTTTGTGTATTCTTCCTGGCCTTGGAGCCATTACGTATAATCTTTCACCTAATAATAATGCCTCCTCAACAGAGTGAGTAATTAAAATAATTGTTTTACCGGTCTCTTTCCAAATCTTTAATACTAAAGACTGCATTTTTTCTCTTGTTAATGCATCTAAAGCACCTAAAGGCTCATCCATAAGAATTAAATCAGGGTTGTTTATTAAACATCTAGCAAGGGCAACTCTTTGCTGCATACCACCTGACAATTGATAAGTTGGAGTATTACCAAAGCCTTTTAGACCAACAATATCCAACCATTCATCTACTCTTTCTTGTGTGGACATTGGGTCTTGTTTTTTCATCCTTAATCCAAAATTTACATTTTCAGCAACAGTCAACCATTCAAATAATGCACCCTGCTGAAATACCATTCCACGGTCAACTCCAGGACCATTTATTTCATTATTGCCCAAAGTTATTGTTCCTGAAGTGGGCCTTATAAACCCTGCAGCAATATTCAGTAAGGTTGTTTTTCCACAACCTGATGGTCCTAAAACAGTTAAAAGTTCACCCTTCTTTATTGTAAAGTTTAAGTCTTTTAAAGCGTGGACTGTTTCTCCCTTCGGAGATTTAAAAATCATATTAAGATTTTGAGAAACTAAATCACTCATATAACTTTACTATATTAGAAATTTTTATAAAAAAATAGGCACCAATTAAATTGTAATTGGCGCCTATCTATTTTTTCTTTTACAAAGGTAAGAAACTTGTATCTACATTACCAGATGGTGTTCCCATTCCTTTTAGGAACGCATCTAAGTTTCCACTCTCCATGGATTTTTTTGTCTCTTCAGGCGTTAGAAACTTGAAGCCACTTAGCGTTTCTTTCATATCAGCCACTTTCATTTCAGAAGCTTTTGACATTGAATTCATATCGCTTTTACCAGCTCTGTATCTATCATTTGCTTCGTGAGTTACTTCAATAAAAGTTCTAAGCATACCTGGATTTTCCTTCATAAATTTGTCAGTTACTGAAGTAATATCTATACCAAGTATTCCAGCTGCTCTCGCTTCATCAACTGTTAACAATCTAGTTCCAACAGCTGTTGCAGCTTTAATTGAATTACCACCAAATAAACATGCCATTACAACATCACCACTAACTAACGCAGCGGCTCCTTCTTCAGGGTCCATTTGAATAATATCCATTTTACCTCTATCTGCGCCTACAACTTTCATACTTTCATCAAAAACATACTCAGCCATTGTTCCTAATGGTACAGCAACTTTTTTACCTTCTAATTCAGTTGCATTTGCTTTTGTTATTCCTGAAGCATTAGAAGTAACACATGTTGTTCCTCCCATTCCGTATTCCATAGCAATATCAACCAACTTAATTGGCGCTTTTGATTTAACAGCATTAATAAAAGGTACTAATCCTTGAGAATAAGAAATATCAATATCTCCTGCTAACATTGCATCTGTCATTGCTCCACCATTTGTGAAGTTAGTCCATTTGACAGGTACTCCAAGAGCTTTAGCAAACGCTTTTTTTTGCATGTCTTCCAAATTTGGACTTGGCCATTCTAAAAAGTAAGCAACTCTTACCTCTTTAGCAGCTGCATTTGCAACTGTTATAGACATAGTTAGAGCAACTAAACTTCCTAAAATGAAACTTATTATTTTTTTCATTTTGTCTCCATTAATTAAATTTAATAGCATCATTTAAATTCATAAATCGATCCATGTAAATGATGAATTAGTAAGACCAGATATGCCTATTAAAGATTACACGTCTAAGTTGTGTTACTATTACACACTTTATAAATTAAAATTGTGTAGTCTTAACAAAAATTTTAGTCTAAGAGTTTAATTATACTTAAAATAAAAATATGAGTTCAGAAAAAAACCCAATACCAAATTCATTAAATGAACACTGGATGCCATTTACATCCAATAAAGATTTTAAAGAAAGACCAAGACTTATAACAAGTGCAAAAGGCGTTTACTTAAAAAACCATGAGGGACAAACTCAAATTGATGCAAGTTCAGGATTATTTTGTAACCCTTTAGGACATGGTAGAACCGAAATTATAGATGCGATCACAAATCAATTAAAAACTTTAGATTACGCCCAACCATTTCAACAAGGTTTTGGGGGTTCATTTGAATTAGCAACAAAAATAGCAAAACACACGCCAGGAAATTTAAACAGAATCTTTTACACAATTTGTGGATCCACAGCAGTAGAGACAGCAATTAAAATCAGTGTTGCATATCATAAAGCTAGAGGAGAAGGTCAAAGATTTAGGTTTGTAGGTCGTGAAAGAGCTTACCATGGAATGAATATTGGTGCTACTTCTGTTGGTGGAATGATAAATAATGTAAAAGCTTACGCAAGTGTTTTAATGCCAGGTGTAGTCCACATGAGACATACTCATTTAGATGAACATAAATTTGTTTCTGGTCAACCCGAAACTGGTGCAGAAATTGCAAATGATTTAGAGAGAATTTGTACAAACTTTGGAGCTGAAAATATTGCAGCTTGCATTGTTGAGCCAATCGCAGGATCAACTGGAACACTAGTACCACCCGTTGGATATTTACAAAGATTAAGAGAACTTTGTGATAAGCATAATATTTTATTAATTTTTGACGAAGTAATAACAGGATGGGGTAGAACAGGATCAGCATTTGGTGCACAGGAATTTGGAGTTACGCCTGATATAATGACAATGGCAAAAGCCACAACGAACGGGATCGTTCCTTTTGGTGTTGTTGCGTGTAAAGAAGAAATTTATGATGCAGTAATGGACAACTCGCCTAAAGGAGTAATAGAACTTTTTCATGGCTATACATATTCTGGAATTCCGATTTCCGTTGCAGCAGCATTGGCAGTACAAGATATATTTGAAAAAGAAGATATATTTAATAGAGCTAAAGAATTGAGTCCATATTTTCAAGAAGGTTTATTTTCACTAAAAGATATTGATGTAGTAGAAAATATTAGAGGATATGGAATGATGGGTGGAATTGATATTAAGATGGATGGCAGACCTGGTAAAGCAGGACTTGCAACTTTTAAACATTGTTACGAAGCTGGTGTTAACTTTAAAGCAACAGGTGATGCACTTATTATTGCTCCAATGTTTATTTGTGAAAAAAAACATATTGATGAAATTATTGAAAAGTTAAGAACAGGGATTACTAATTATAGCAAAAGTAAAAAAAATTAATTTTCATATATGAAAATTGGTGTTCCAAAAGAGATAAAGCCCCAAGAAACTCGAATAGGATTAACCCCTGATAGTGTTAAAGATTTAGTATCTAATGGACATCAGGTTTTGATCGAAAATAATGGGGGATCAGAAGCCGGATTTGATAATTCACATTACACTACTGCAGGCGCAAGAATAATTGATAAAGCTGAAGACATATTTAATGACTCGGAAATTATTGTTAAAGTAAAAGAACCTCTTTCAAATGAGGTGCAAATGATTAGAGAAAACCAAATTGTTTTTACCTATCTTCATTTGGCAGCTGCAAAAGAGTTAACACAAGGATTAATTAACTCTAAAGGTGTTTGCATAGCATACGAAACGGTAACAGACCAAAATGGAAGATTGCCACTTTTGGCTCCTATGAGTGCTGTTGCCGGAAGAATGTCGGTACAAGCAGGCGCTCATTGTTTAGAAAAAAATCAAAAAGGTAGAGGTGTTTTGCTTGGAGGAGCACCAGGTGTAGAAGGTGGCACAGTGGTAATTTTAGGAGGAGGAGTTGTAGGAGAAAATGCGGCTGATATTGCAACCGGTATGCAAGCAAAAGTTTATATTGTTGATAAATCTGAAGAAAGACTAAAAGAACTAACCAAAAAGTTTGGAGATAAAATAATTCCTCAACAAACAGATAATATTGATTTAAAAAAACTAATATCAGATGCGGATCTTTTGGTTGGTGGAGTATTAATTCCTGGCGCTGAAGCACCAAAGTTGGTCACAAAAGATATGCTAAAACTAATGAAAAGAGGATCGGTTATAGTTGATGTTGCCATAGATCAAGGTGGATGTGTGGAAACTAGTAAACCAACTACTCATGCTAATCCAACTTATATAGTAGATGATATTGTTCATTATTGTGTAGCTAATATGCCTGGAGGTGTTCCTAGGACATCAACTTTAGCTTTAAACAAAGTAACATTACCATTTTTAAATAAATTAGCTAAAGATGGATATCAAAAAGCATTAAAAGATGACCCTAACTTTTTAGCTGGATTAAATATTTGTAAAGGCAATGTAACATACAAGGCTGTTGCAGATACTTTCGGACATAAATTTTTGTCTCCCGCAGAAGCTTTAATCTAAATTATGAAAAAGATACCAAGTTCAGCAAAAGCAATCGTTATTGGTGGAGGTGTTGTAGGATGTTCTTGTGCATATCATTTAGCGAAATTTGGATGGAAAGATGTTATTCTTTTAGAGAGAGATAAACTAACCTCAGGTACAACTTGGCACGCCGCAGGTTTAGTAAGTCAAATTGGTCCATCTGCAACTATAACTAAAATAAGGAAATATTCTTTAGATTTATATAAAGAACTTGAAAAAAAAGTTGATCATTCAGCTGGGTTGAGATTAAATGGAGCATTATCTATCGCACAAGAGGAAGGTAGATGGCAGGAATTAAAAAGACAAGCAACTACAGCACAACTTTACAATTTTGATGTCCAAATCTTAAATAAAGAAGATATTAAAGAAAAAATTCCACTTATTAAAAATGAAGATTTACTTGGTGGTATTCTAATGCCCGGTGATGGATCAGGAGATCCCTCTGGAATTACACAACTTCTTGCAAAAGCTGCTAGAGCCGAAGGTGCAAAAATCTTTGAAGACTTACCTGTAGAAAAAATTTTAATTAAAAATAACAAAATTGAAGGTGTTATTGTTAACGGCCAAAAAATTGAATGTGAATACATAGTTTTGGCGACAGGTATGTGGTCAAGACAAATTGGTGAAAAATTAAATGTAAGTATACCATTATATCCTGCTGAGCATTTTTATGTAATAACGGAACCAATTAATAATTTACCAAAAGATTTACCTGTTGTTAGAGATTTTGATAGTAGAACTTATTTTAAAGAAGACGCCGGAAAATTGTTACTTGGTATATTTGAGGGAAAATCTATTCCTGCATTTGACAAAACTAATGAAGTTCCAGAAGATTTTTCATTTGGTGAATTTCCAGAAAATCTTGAGCATTTTGAACCATATTTAAATGCATGTATGAAAAGGTTTCCTATATTAGAGCAAACAGGGATTAGAAAATTTTTTGCAGGTCCTGAATCTTTTACACCAGATACAAATACTTTATTAGGCGAAGTCCCAGAAGTTAAAAATTTTTTTGTTTGTTGTGGTTTAAATAGTATTGGAATAGCCAGTGCTGGTGGTGTTGGAAAAGTTACCGCTGAGTGGATGATGAATGGACATATTAATGAAGATATTTTTAGTTATGATATTAAAAGATTTCAAAAATTTCATTCAGAAATAAAATTTATTAAAGAAAGAGTTACAGAAACTCTTGGTGATTTATATGGAATGCATTGGCCATTTAAACAACATCAGACCGCAAGAAATATAAAAATATTCCCTCACCACGAAATATTAAAAAAAAATGGTGCATGTTTTGGTGTATCAGGTGGATATGAGAGACCAATGTGGTTTTCGATGGATAATCAAGAGCCAAAATATAATTACAGTTACAGATATCAAAATTGGTATCCATCGGTAGAATTTGAAACAAAAAATTGTAGAAAAAACGTTGGATTATTCGATCTTACGCCTTTTTCAAAATTCGAGCTAAAAGGAGATAAAGCTTTTGAGGAATTGCAAAGAATTTGTACGGCTAATATAAAAAATGAACCTGGAAAATGTGTATATACACAAATGCTTAACAATGATGGTGGTATAGAAGGTGATGTGACTGTAGTTTGCCTAGAAAGAAATTATTTTAGAATAATTAGTTCTGCGGCAACAAGAGAGAGAGATAAATTTCATATAAATAAAAATTTAACAACAAACATAGAACTAACAGATGTAACAGATAAATATTGTGTATTTGGTCTTTTTGGGCCTAAAAGTAGAGAATTAATTACCAGCATAAGTAAAGAGGATTTTTCAAATAAAAATTTTAAATTCGCAACTGGAAAAAAAATCAAAATCAATAATGTAGATACATGGGTGCAAAGATTATCATACGTAGGAGAACTTGGTTATGAGATTTATGTAGAATTTGATAATGCAGTAGAAATATATAGCTTACTTATTAATGAAGGAAAAAAATATAATATTAGTAATTGTGGGATGCATTCTCTTGATATTATGAGAATGGAAAATGGTTTTTTACATTGGGGGCATGATATTTCACCAGAGGAAAATCAATATCAGGCAGGTTTAGAATTTGCTATTAGTTTTAAAAAAAACATAAATTTCATTGGAAAAGACTCTTTGCTGAAAATAAAGGACAGCAAAATTAATAAAAGATTAATGATGTTTAGTTTAAAAGATACAAAGCCAGGCGAGCCACTTCTGTTACATGACGAACCTATCTATTTAGATAAAAAAATAATTGGAAGAACAACATCGGGCAATTATTCGTTTAATTATAATACAAACTTAACATTTGGTTACGTAAATTCTGGTAATACCAAAGATAGTTTAAAAGGTAAAAATATTTATATTGAAGTAGAAAAGTCTAAATATGTGGCTGAATTGTTAGATAGTCCTTTAAACAACAACAATTATAAAAAAGTTTAAGTGGAATTATATAGTTTATATTCATTCTAAATTGAACCCGATAATGTTTGTAAATATTCTAAATCTATAGTTAAATTATAGATATACAAAATGCTAAACAGAAACCAAGTAATTCAAAATTCAGAACTGAGTACTTCTCAAGACAAAAAGTTAAATAAAAAAAATAGAGTTGATATTAATATTTTGCTTAATAGAGTTCGTGCAGATAAAAAAAAAGAAAAACTGGAAACTTTCTTAGTAATATCTTTAGTTTCTCTTAGCGTATTAGCAACAGGTCTAATAGTATCCCTTTAATTAAGATAAATTATAAGAGGTTCCTTTTTTAACATATTTCAATTTTTTAGATGTTTGATTTTCTATATGACTTGAAGCAAAAATATTTTCATCCAATTTTTTATAATCTCCATCACCAATTTTTTTAGCGTAATAAATCCAATTTTTCATAATTAAAATATCATTTAATGTGACACCACTGATGGTAGGTTTTCTATTTACGCTGTTTTCTCTTGCATATTTTAAAGTATTGCTATCAATAATATTTTCTTTTTCTTTCCATTCATTCTTATAAATCATAAAATCTTTTGAATCTTTATCAATTATTTTATACTCGGGATGTTCAATTCCGAATTCTGTACATCCTCTTTTAACACCAACTTTAATTTCTCTTTTAATTTTTTCATCAATTATTCTTGATAACTGTTCACAAATTAGATTTGCTTCATCAATGCCGGAACAATATATTAGCCCTTTATAAGTTCCAGTTGCATTTTCTCTAAGCTCAATCATACATTTTCTTGAATTATTCTTGCTTAAATTTAATTTATCAAAAATAAAATAAAGTTTAATCAGGTCTATTATAGATTTAAGCTCTATTTGAACTTTAAAGCATCCAAAACAATACTCAGGAATGACTTTAAACTTGTTAAATATTTCAAAATGTCTATTACATCCCAAATTAATTGTATTACTTCTCCATATCTGAGATAAGTGAAAATCAAAATCTTTAAAATTTCTATCAACTATTTCCTTACATTTTTTATAAAAAAGTATTACGTCTTCATCTGATATTTCACTACTTTCTTTATAAGGAATTTCAATTTGCTGAAGTTCGGAATTTGATTTTGTAAAAACATTTTCACTTGTATTTTTTGGGCTGTAAAAAGTTAGTACTTGAATAATGTTATTTTTTGCAGAAACATGATTTGGATCATGTTTAAGTGCGTTTTCATAATTTTTAATCGAATCTTCAAGTTCTCCCAAATCACTTTGAGCGCTTGCTAGATTATTAAATCCAGCGGGATAATCAGGTTTTAAAGACAAGACTTTGTTATACATCTCAACAGCTTTTCGAAGCTTTCCTGATTTTACATAAACATTACCTAAATTGTTATATCCTTGAATAAATTTTTTATCTAATAGGATAGTTCTTTCAAAAGAATTAATAGCTTCATTAATTTTATTTAGTTGTAATTGTACTATTCCGTACAAATTCAATATCTTTGGATCATTTTTATTTTCGCTTACAATATCTTTTAAACACTCTAAAGCTTCTTTATAAGACCTGTTATTTATAAGTTTAACAGCCTCACCAATTTTCTCTTTAATAGTAAGTTTGTCCATTAGAGCTAATTTTATAAGTTTTTAGTTATTTATTTCAACCATTTATATACATGATTAATAATACGTGCCTTCTTAGATGTGTTAACTTTGCAGTTGATATATTGCAAATCTTAATTAAATTATTTCTATGTCTTCATTCTTTAAAAACACTGACTTAGATATAAATAAAGCAGAAAAAATCGTTTCTGAGACACTGAATAAGTGTGATGATGGAGAATTATATTTAGAAGATACTAAGTCAGAGTCAATTGTATTGGATGATAATAAAATTAAAAGTTCAAACTATACCAAGGATTCTGGCTATGGATTTAGAGCAATCAATGGTGACGTAGTTGCTTATTCTCATTCTAACGAAATTTCTGAAAAATCTTTAAGAAATTCGGGCAAAAACCTTAAATCGACTCTAAAAAATAGTGAAGGCATATATAATTCAGAAATTAAAAAAACAAATCAAAAATTTTATAATGATTTAGACCCTGTGGATGAAAAGAATTTAGCTGACAAGATCAAAATTTTGAATGAAATTAACGAATATTCTAGATCAATAAGCGGATCTGTAAAACAAGTAACTGCTAATTTTTTAGGAGAGAGAAAAAATATAGAAATTTTAAGGTGTGGTGGGGAATTACTTAAAGACTCGAGGCCTTTAGTGAGGATTAATGTTTCAGTGATGGTGGAGAAGAATGGAAGAAAAGAAACTGGTGTTTACGGTGTAGGAGGTAGACAATCTTATGACGAGTTTCTAAAAAATGATGACTGGAAAAAAATTTGCGACGAAGCCTATAGAATTGCAACAACAAATTTAGAAAGTAAGGCCTCACCAGCAGGTGAAATGAAGGTAGTTTTAGGACCTGGCTGGCCTGCAATTTTAATTCATGAAGCTGTTGGACATGGACTAGAAGGTGATTTTAATAGAAAAAAAACTTCGGTATTTCATGATTTGGTAGGAAAGAAAGTTGCAAGCGATGGCGTTACAATTATTGATGACGGAACAATTGATAAAAGAAGAGGAAGTTTAAACATTGATGACGAAGGAACACCAACAGAAAAAACAGTTTTGATAGAAAATGGCATTTTAAAAAATTTCATGCAGGATAGGTTAAATGCAAGATTAATGAATACTAAATCCACAGGAAATGGAAGAAGAGAAAGCTATAAACATATAGTAATGCCAAGAATGAGAAATACTATAATGTTAAACGGTAAAAACACACAAGATGAAATGATAAAATCTGTAGACAAAGGTATTTTTGCTGTAAGTTTCGGAGGTGGGCAGGTAGATATAACTTCAGGAAAATTTGTGTTCAGTTGCACAGAGGCCTACGAGATTATAAACGGAAAAATTGGATCACCTATCAAAGGTGCAACATTAATTGGTGACGGTCCCTCATCTCTTAAAGAAGTTCTTATGGTAGGTAACGATATGATGTTAGATCCAGGAATCGGAACCTGTGGTAAAGCTGGTCAAGGTGTGCCAGTTGGTGTTGGTCAACCATCACTACTAATTGACAAAATGACAGTTGGTGGCACTCAAATATAATTTAAATGATTAAAGAAGATAGATTTTTAGAAAAAATCGCAGATTTTTGTATTTCCAAATCAAAAGATCTTGGATCAACAAGTTCAAACGTTTTGGTGATGAATACAATTTCCGAAAATGTGAATATTCGGAATAAAAAATTAGACGGCTCAGAGAGATCAGAAAATCTTGGTGTTACTTTGACGACCTACATTGGTAAAAAAAAAGCATCAATATCTTCGACTAATTTTTCCGAAAATAATCTAATTGAACTTGTAACAAGATGTATAGACTCCACAAAAGTCACTCCAGAAGATGAATATAATTCTTTACCAGATCAAGAATTACATTTTAAAGGTGAAAAAAATTTAGACTTATATGACATTACGCACTTAAGTAATGACGAAAAAATAAATTTTATAAAAGAAGCAGAAGAAGTTGCATTTTCCCATGATAAAATAGTTAATACAAATGGATCGGGCTTCAGTGAAACTAAATCCAACTTTATACTTGCAAACTCTAATGGTTTTTCAGATGGCTATAAAACATCTCAATTTACTGCCTATTGTGAAGTCGTATCTAAAAGCAATGGCAGCATGGAAAGGGACTATGAATACAGTAGCAAAAGGCATTTTAAAGATCTTCTTACTCCTAAACAAATAGGGGAAAGCGCTGCAAAAATGGCAATAAGCAAATTGAATCCAAAAAAAATTGAAAGTAATAAAATGGGAATTGTATTTGATAAAAGAATAGCGCAAAATTTACTATCAACATTTGCAAGCGCAATATCATCTAACACGATTTCTAAAGGAACAACTTTTTTGAAGGATTCTTTAAATAAAAAAATCTTTAATGATCAAATTAATATAATTGATAAAGCTAATATTAAAAAAGCGAATGGATCAAGATACTTTGACAGTGAAGGAGTTAGAATCGAAGACTTAAAACTTGTTAAAAATGGAATTTTAAAAGATTATCTTGTTGAGACATACAGCGGAAAAAAAATCAACAGAAAATCTAATGGCCGTTCTAGCGGCACAACAAATTTATACTTCGAAAATGGAGATCAATCATTTGACCAATTAATAAATTCAGAAAAAAAATTACTTTTTATAAAGGAAACAATTGGAAGAGGTGCAAACATTATTACAGGAGATTATTCTGTCGGGGCTTCAGGAATAATGATTGAAAATGGAAAATTTACATTCCCAGTTAGTGAGATAACTATAGCAGGCAACTTTAATGAAATGTTTAAAAACATTATTTTAGCAGATGATTTGGAGTTTAAATATTCTACAAATTCGCCCACAATGTTAGTTAATGGTATTACTGTAGGCGGTAAATAAAATTATGTTAGCAACTGATATTTTATTAAGTATTGCAATTGTAGGCATTTACACGTTAGTGCATGTTTATTTAAGAACAAATTATAATGATAAGAAAAAAATTTTATCTTTATTTGCAGAAGGCTTTATAATCGCAACAATTATTACTGGTATATTATACTACCTTATAAAGCATATTGCTTCATAAAGATCTAAGTAGTATATATCGAATTCAATTTAATGGCGGGGTAGCTCAGTTGGTTAGAGCGCGGGACTCATAAGCCCGAGGTCAGTGGTTCGATCCCACTTCCCGCTACCACAAACTATAATTTAAACTTTTTTTTGAAATCTTGAAAACTTAAATTATTTCTATCTTTTTTTGATAATATTGGATTTTTAATTGGCCACTTTATATTTAAATCTTTATCGTTAAATTTTATGCCAATCTCTGATTTTTGATGCCTATAATTTGTACAACTATAAATCATATAGTTTTCTTTTTGTAACCCACAGAATCCATGAGCAAACCCCGGTGGTATGTAAACTGAGATTGAATTTTTTTCACTAAGAAAAATTGAAAAATATTTACCAAAAGTTTTTGAACCTTTTCTTAAATCTAAAGCAACATCAAAGATTTTACCTTTTATTACCGAAATATATTTCCCTTGTGTAGATTTTTTTTGTAGATGCAATCCTCTTATCACATTTTTTTTTGAAAGAGACATAACAATAAAAGGAAATTTTTTATTAATTTCTTTCTCTCTGAACAGTTCTTTAAAATAACCTCTTTTATCTTTAAAAGGTTTGTTTTTTATAATGATTAGACCTTTAAATTTTGTATTAGATATCATTATTGGATTAATTTTTTTAAATATGTTGAATATTCGCAATTACCATAAAACTTAATTGAATTTTTGACATGTTTTTTAGTTATCCATTTATTTAAAAATGCAATTTCCTCTATACAAGCAATTTTAAATCCTTGTCTATTTTCAATAGCTGACACAAAATTACTAGTTTTGTAATAATCGCTTATTGAACCAGTATCTAGCCATGCTCCACCTCTTCCAATAAAGTCCGCAGACAATTTGTTTTTTTTCTTATATTTATTTAAAAGATCAGTTATTTCTAGTTCTCCTCTTTTTGAAGGCTTTAGTTCTTTAGAATAACGAACTACATTTTTATCAAAAAAATAAAGTCCAGTTATAGCAAAATCTGAAAAATATTTTTTTGGCTTTTCTTTAATTAACATTATTTTATTTTTTTTTATTTTTGCAACACCATACTTTTCTGGACTCTTCACCTTATGTAAAAATACTCTTGCACCATTTTTAACTTTAATAGATTGCTTAAGTTTTTCAGACAAATACTGCCCATAAAAAAAATTATCCCCAAGTATTAAAGACACACCACTTTTTCCGATAAATTTTTCTCCTAATATGAATGCATCTGGCAAGCCTCTTGGCTTGTCTTGTTCTACATAGGAGATTTTGATACCAAGATGTTTTCCATTAGGTAATAATTTTTTATATTGTTCTAATTGACCTTTATTTACCACAATAAGAATATCCCTAATTTTAGCTAACATTAATATAGATAACGGATAATAAATTAATGGTTTATCATATATTGGTAAAAGTTGTTTATTTACTGCCTTAGTTAAAGGGCTCATTCTAGTACCTTTACCTCCAGAAAGTATTATTCCTTTTTTTATCATTTTTTTAAACCAACTCTTTTGATTATATCTTTTTTTTTTAATAATGAATAATAGGTTTTATTTTTAGAATACCAATCAAACGTATTCTCAATTCCTTTTGTAAAACTCATTTTTGGCTTCCATCCTAACTCTTTTTTAATTTTTGAGCTATTAATTGCGTATCTAATATCGTGCCCAGGTCTATCTTTTACAAATTTTACTTTTACATTTTTTCCAAGTTTATTTTTCTTTTTTATTACTGATAAAAGAATTTTCGTTA
>CACJTN010000005.1 GCA_902596325.1 uncultured Pelagibacteraceae bacterium | reverse complement strand
GAACAAGCCGAAAAACAAAAAAGATTTTTACAAGAAATTAAATTAGAAAAACAAATTGAAAGATTTAGAATAAGAGAAATCAAGGAACTCGAAAAACTCGAAAAAACATCCTTAAAAGAACAAAGAGAAGATTATTCAGGTCTACAGGAAAGAATAGAAAAACTTAAGGAAAAATACAGATTAATTAGAGATCAAAAAATAAGAGAGAGGGTGGAGGCATTAGGTGTTAAAACATCTGAAACGGATGACAGAGAAACTCTTTTAAGAAAAGAAAGAGAATACTCTCTTGAAAGACAAAAGATAGAGCTATCTTTAGAAAGTTTTTATAGAAGTGCATCTAGTTTAGTTTTTCAATTAAATAAACGACATATTACAAGGCATATGTCAATTTTTAGATGTATTGATCGAAGATTTGAAACAGGAGAGATTTTTATTAAATGGGACGAGTCAAGTGATGAAGATTGGCTAATACTTATTTATATTAAAGATAATGCACCTGATAAAGGTATAGTAATTGAGGACAAAACAAATCCAGATAAAAATCTTTCAAATGAATATAAATCAAGTGAAATATTTAAAGCATCTGATGCTATGGTAGATTCTTTAACTCAACTATTATCTAGGGAAAGATCGATAAAAAATAGCTAGTTTATTCTGTGACGTAGACTGATACACCTCTATTATTTATATCAACATCAAATTTTTTATGAAGCGGCGGAAATGCTCTTTGAGAACAATCTAGCCTATCACATGTTCTGCATGATACTCCAATAGGAATTTCTGTTTTCTTATCATTCAAATCTAAATTCTCGGTGTACACAAAGTCTTTTGCATATTTGGCTTGGCATCCTAAACCGATTGATAAAATACTTTTCTTTTTTCCATACCTTCCAACTCCTTTTTCGACTGTTCTAGCGATACAAACATATTTCTCCCCATTAGACATCTTGCTCACAGCAGCTTGAATTACTCCAGGTCTTGAAAAAGCAGAATAGACATTCCATCTGGGGCAAGCACCACCATATCTTGGGATCTCTATTCCTGATAATGAAAATCTTTTTGAGATATTACCAGCAACATCAACTCTTAGAAAATGAAATGGTATACCCGGAAGTTTTGGATCTTGCAAACATGTTACTCTATGAGCAATTTGTTCAAAAGTACATGCAAATGTATTTTGTAATAATTCTAGGTCGTATTTCTGTTTCATACACTCTTGGTGAAATAGTTTATATGGCATTAAAATAGCAGCACCACAGTAGTTAAGTAGCGCCACTTTAGTAAGTTTTTTTGATTCTTCTGACGGAAACTTAAACTCTGATAAATAATTCTCAATAACAACCATGGCACCTTCTTGTGCTATTTGTGCGGCTGCATATAATTTTTTAGTTTCTAGGGCTACATAGTCACTTAAATGTAATTCTTTTTGAGATTTATAATAAATTTTTGAAAATGGTTTACCATCTTCAGGTAGTACATCTTTTACTTTTACTCCGTACTCTGTTTTAAGAAAATCGCAAAGAGCCATATAAGTTGCTCTATTGTTTATCTGAATTCTATTAAATATATCGTCTGCAAATTTTTCTAATTTGGAAAAATAATTTTTATTTTCCTGCAAAAAATCTGACACTACTTCTCCTGGAAAAGATGTTTTTCTTCCATCAATAATCTTACCCGAAATATTTTCAACTTTGCTTACAATTTCTTGACCTTTTTGTTTATAGTTGTCTCCTAATTTAATAAGTGCTCTCGCAATTTTAGGATTTGTATTTACTAAATCCTGGACCTCTGGTCCTAATATATCTAAATCCTCAAAAAGTTCATCGCCTAATAACTCAGATAAATTATTTGCAAGATTTAAATCTGATTTGTTTGTTAAATCTGTTAATTCTATTTTTAACTCTTCACAAACTTTTAAAAGAAGATCTCCGTCTATTTTTCTTTTTCCACTCTCAATTAAATTTAAATAACTTGGAGATATACCCAATTGTTCAGATAATTTATTTGCTTGGAGACCTAGCTGTCTTCTAAAAGCCTTTATTTTTGGTCCAATTTTTAAATCTATTTGACTCATAATTTACTATTTGTAAATTTTGTAAATTTAAATTTACAAAAAATTTAACGTATTTACAAGCTTTTTATAAAATTTTGTAGATTTTGTAAATTATGTAAATTATAAAGTTTACATGAACAACGAAAACAATAAAAAAAATCAAGAAAACAAGGCTCAAAACAGCCATCAAGATACTTCCGATAAAAGAAACAAGTCAGGTATCTATTTAAGAGACGACCATTGTGATTGGGGTTCAAGTGGTATGAACGAGTTTACTAACGAATTTAACAACAACTAGTTCATTATCATCACATAAGATATTCAACATTTAAATTGAGGGGTTTAAATGAGTTCAGAAGCAAAAGTTTCATATGATTTAAAAAGATTTGCGGGTATTAAAAGAGATTATACACCTGAAGAGGTAGAGCGTTTAAGAGGTTCAATAAAAATAGAGTATTCAATGTGTAAACAACAATCTAAAAAATTGTGGAACTTACTTAACACTGAACCGTACGTAAATACATTAGGTTCACTGTCTGGAAATCATTCGGTTCAACATGCAAAAGCCGGGTTAAAAGCTATTTATGTTAGTGGATGGCAAGTAGCTGCTGATGCAAATACTGCTGGAGAGATGTATCCTGATCAATCATTATACCCTTTTGATAGCGCTCCAAAACTTGTGGATAGTATTAATAATGCTTTAGTAAGGGCAGATCAAATTCAACATATGGAAATTCAAGATGGTGAAATGAACTCTAAAGATAGAACAGATTATATGTTACCTATTATAGCTGATGGAGAGGCTGGTTTTGGTGGTCCATTAAACGTTTTTGAATTAACTAAAAAATTTATTAAAGCGGGTGCAGCTGGTGTGCACTTTGAAGACCAGTTAGCAAGTGAAAAAAAATGTGGGCATATGGGTGGAAAAGTTTTAGTACCAACTGGAACCGCAGTTAGAAATTTGAAAGCCGCAAGGTTAGCTGCAGATATTGCAGATGTCCCATTAATAATTCTTGCAAGAACTGATGCTAACGCTGCAAAATTAATAACTAACGATCATGATGATAACGATAAACCTTTTTTAACAGGAGAAAGATCACCTGAAGGATTTTATTATGTTAAAGCTGGAATAGAACAAGCAATTTCTAGAGGACTTGCTTACGCTCCTTATGCAGACTTAATTTGGTGTGAAACTGCAACCCCTAATTTAGAGGAAGCTAAAAAATTTGCAGATGCAATTCACTCAAAATTTCCTGGGAAATTGTTAGCTTATAACTGCTCTCCATCTTTTAATTGGAAGAAACATTTATCTGATGATGAAATTGGAACTTTTCAAAGAAAAATTGGTGAAATGGGTTACAAGTTTCAATTTATAACTTTAGCAGGATTTCATACTCAAAATATTGCGATCTTTGAACTTGCTGAAAAATATAAAAAAGATGGAATGGCCGCATACTCTAAAATTCAACAGCAAGAATTTGACAGAGAGAAAGATGGCTACACTAGTGTTAAACACCAAAGAGAAGTTGGTACTTCTTATTTTGATGCAGTATCTAACACTATAAGTGGCGGTAAAAGTTCTACGACGGCAATGGAAGGCTCAACAGAGTCTGAACAATTCTAGTTTTTTTTTAGTTTTTGAACTTGATCCCATGCAGAGTTTATAGCTCTCATTGTCTTTTTACTTTCCTCAATTACCTCTTCAGGAACTCCTTTACTTAAAAGTAAGTCTGGATGATGTTCTTTAGATAAATTTAAATATCTTTTTCTAATTGTTTGCAAATCATCGTCAGGGCTGCTTTCTAAAACCATATAAGGGTTTAGCTTATCGGATGATTTTCTGCTTTCTTTAATACTGTTATATTGTGTTTCACTTAATCCAAAAATATAGGCTATATTTTCGATCATTTTTGTCTCTTCAAGGCTTACCTTTCCATCAGACTCTGCGATATAAAATAGAATATTAATAACCTCCTCTAGAACGTTTAAATTTCCCTTATAAAACTGTGCAATTTGTTGGGCGTATGGTTCGTACCCAGTGCTCTCCTCTTTTGCTCGATTAAATATTTTACCCACTTCATCTAACTCGTTTTCAGGAATTTTTAATTTATCTTTTACGGCAATTAATTCCTCGCGACTTACTTGACCATCTGCCTTACTTAGTTTTGCAGATAAAACAATTAGTGATAGCGCAAAAACTTTTTGACTTTGACCAATAGCGGAAAAACCTCCCTGAGCTCTTGCTCTTGAGATTTTTCCTCCCAAAATAGAACCCAAAAGCATTCCGAAAGGACCACCTAGTGAAAGGCCAATCATTCCTCCTATTAAACTTCCCCAGATAGACATATTATAATTTTTTAATATAATTTAATTATTATGACTACAACTATTTTCGTATTAATCATTCTTTATGGAATTTATAGATGGTCTGTATCTTGGATAGAATACTATAGTAAATTAGATACCAGACTAGGATCATCAATTTGGAAGTATAGTTATGATTATCATGTAGTAGGTAAACGAGATGTTACATTAGAGGATGATAAGAATTTGGTAATTTTAAGAAGAAAAAGAAATAGAGCTGTTACATTTATGTATTTTGTTTTTTTCCTAGGTTTTGTAATTTTTATGTCTTTTATGAATCAAATTCTTTTAAGAATTCTTAATATTTAATTTTTTTCGAAACTTGTAACTTTATATTCCCAATAACCCATCTTGTCATATACGATCTTTAAAATTAAATTTTCATCTTTGTTATACCAAATATCAAAATTTAGCTTCTTATCCTCTGGTGTATTTGGGTCTTTAGATTGTAATTTATAATGTTTGGTTGAATAATTCTTATTGTTAATAATAATATTTTCTTCTCCTATAAATTTGACTATTTGTGGTTTTATACTCCCAGATAAAGGACTAATTTGATTATCTGCCTCTAAAATGTCATGATTCCACCAGTTACCTACAATACTATTAATACTAACATTTCCTTTATAAGAGGATCCAATAATTTTAAATTCTTTTCTATTTTCACTTAATTTTAAATCTACAAATTTCTTTTTTTTATTTTGAAAAGTTTCAGAATTAAATGAGACAAGTAAGTTTTTATAATATTTCTCGATACCTTTGCTATTGATTGTAAATAATTTAACCCCTAAAAGTTCTACTTCAAATTTTGTCTCATTTCTAACCTCTAAAAAATCATCTTTATGTTTAAAAAAATATTTACTTAATCCTATTAATTTTCCATCTCTTAAGACTTCCATTTCTATTGTTTTAAATTTTATATAATCTTGTGGGTGTGAAATTGAATAAGCTGGATAGAGAAATAAGATTAAAAATATAAGAAAAAATTTAATATATCTATTAATAGAAATAATATAACAATTCATAAATAAATATTAAAATATATAATCATATAATGTTTTTAACTATAAGAAATATACCCAAAGTATCATGGAGCTCCAAAGAGCCTTTAAATTTTAAACCAAAAATTAGTACTTTTTTCTTTCTTTGCTTTGGATTAACCCTTTTTGGAATAGGAGAGGGCTTACTTTTAGTTTCGTTTACAGGAGCTTCACCATGGAGTGTTCTTGCTCAAGGAATTTCTAATTATGTTGACTTATCAATTGGAACCATAACATTTTTAATAAGTCTTTTTGTAATTTCTTTGTGGGTTTTTTTAAATCAAAAACCAGGAATAGGGACTGTACTAAATGCAATAATTATTGCTGTAATGATTGATGTTTGTTTAAAATATATATCAACACCAGAAAGTTTTGAGTTAAAAATTGTGTTAGCAATATTTTCTGTATTAATTACTGGTATAGGCAGTGGAATTTATCTAATTGCAAATTTAGGGCCCGGTCCAAGAGATGGACTTATGACTGGTTTACAAAAAAAAACCAATTTACCCATCGCATCTGTTAGAGCTTTTTTAGAAATATCCGTTGTTTCTATTGGATGGTATTTAGGGGGTACAGTTGGGGTAGGAACTGTATTATTTGCCTTTGGAATTGGTCCATGTGTTGCTTTTGGACTATTTATCGTCGATAAAATTTCTACTAAAAAGTGATAATTACAACCTTCGTTTTCTGTTAAAGTCATTTTATGTGGTTTGTTAGAATTAGACTACATAAATTTGTTAGATTAACACTTCATCCACCATGAGGTGAAAGCCTTTCTTTTTTCACTTCTTAAACTTTATTTAAAAAAAATTTTAAAAATTTCATTATTCCTTCATCAAGAATAATTTTCGTCTATAGAAAAAAAAAGGGCAGTAAAAACCGCCCTTTTTGAATTTTTGTTTGAGATTAATGGGGATTACATGCCCATGCCACCCATGCCGCCCATGCCGCCCATTCCTCCAGGAGGCATTCCAGCTGGTCCAGCATCCTTCTCCTCTGGTTTGTCAGCTATCATAGCTTCAGTTGTTACTAATAGTCCAGATATAGAAGCAGCGTCTTGTAATGCTGTTCTAACAACTTTAACTGGGTCGATAATACCTTCTTTGAACATGTCAACATATTGTTCAGTTTGCGCGTCATAACCATTAGATGATTTATTTGTTTCTAAAAGCTTGCCTACTATTACTGAACCGTCGACACCAGCATTTTTTGTAATTTGTCTGATAGGAGCCTGTAATGCGCTTTTAACAATTTCTACGCCAGCTTTCTGATCGTCACCTTTAACTTTTACAGACTTATCGAGATCTTGAGAGGCATATAATAATGCACATCCTCCACCTACCACGATACCTTCTTCAACAGCAGCTCTTGTTGCATTTAAAGCATCCTCAACTCTATCTTTTCTCTCTTTAACTTCAACTTCTGTAGCACCTCCAACTTTGATTACAGCAACTCCTCCAGCAAGTTTAGCTAATCTCTCTTGAAGTTTTTCTCTGTCATAATCTGAAGTTGTCTCATCAATTTGTTGTTTAATTGAATTGCATCTAGCTTCAATGTCTGTTTTTTTCCCTGAACCACTGACAATTGTACTGTTTTCTTTGTCAACTTTTACTCTTTTAGCAGAACCTAAATCAGTAAGTTTTACATTTTCAAGTTTAATACCTAAATCTTCAGAAATTACCTGTCCTCCGGTTAATATCGCAATATCTTCCAACATTGCTTTTCTCCTGTCACCAAAACCTGGAGCTTTGACAGCTACAACTTTTAAACCACCTCTTAGTTTATTAACAACTAATGTAGCTAAAGCCTCACCCTCAACGTCTTCTGAAATAATCATTAAAGGTCTTCCTGCTTGAACAACAGCTTCCAAAAGTGGAACCATTGGCTGAAGATTTGTTAATTTTTTTTCATGTAACAGAATTAAAGGATTTTCTAACTCTGTTGTCATCTTATCACCATTAGTAATGAAATAAGGAGATAGATATCCTCTGTCGAATTGCATTCCTTCTACAACATCAAGCTCTGTTTCTATTCCTTTAGCTTCCTCGACAGTGATTACACCTTCATTACCAACTTTTTGCATTGCTTTAGCAATCATATTTCCAATTTCTTTATCACCATTTGCGGAAATTGTACCTACTTGAGCTATCTCATCACTATCTTTTACTTTTTTTGCTGAGGAAATAAGTTTCTCTTTAACTTGTTCTACAGCTGCATCGATACCTCTTTTTACATCCATAGGGTTCATTCCAGCTGTAACATATTTACAACCTTCTTTAACGATCGCTTGTGCTAATATCGTTGCTGTGGTAGTTCCATCACCAGCCTCGTCATTTGTTTTACTAGCAACTTCTTTTACCATTTGAGCACCCATATTCTCAAATTTGTCATCTAAATCAATTTCTTTTGCAACAGTCACACCATCTTTGGTAGTTCGAGGTGCACCGTAGGACTTATCAATTACTACATTTCTTCCTTTTGGTCCTAAAGTTGTTTTTACTGTATTAGCAAGTATATCAACACCCTTTAACATTGCTGACCTTGCTTCTGAATCGAATTTAACTATTTTTGCCATTTAATTTTCTCCTTACATTAAATTATTTACCTGATGAAATACCCATAATGTCTGACTCTTTCATTATGTTGTATTCTTTGCCATCAATTTTAACTTCTGTTCCAGACCATTTACCGAACAAAACCTTATCACCTACTTTGACATCCATAGGAATGATTTTTCCGTCTTCTGTTTTTGCTCCGCCACCAACAGCAACAACTTTACCTTCTTGCGGTTTTTCTTGAGCCGTGTCTGGTATGATAATTCCACCAGCAGTTTTTTCACTGCTGTCTAATACTTCAATAAGCACTCTATCGTGCAAAGGTTTAAACTTCATAAAAACTCCTTTAAATATTGAATTCATATAGATACAGAAAGCTATTATTTCAAGATATCTATAAAAATATAAAAGCCTTAAAAAACCAAGAAAAATTGGTTTTTTTGAGTTATATCATAATAATGACTGTAAATTTAGAGGAAATAGGCCTTAGTTCGATTGTAGACCAGTTTGATCTTTTCTTTATCGATATATGGGGAGTAGTACATAATGGTATTAAGCTTTATCCAGATGCAATTAAAGTTTTAGAAAGGTTAAATGATAAAAATAAAGATTATGTACTTTTAACTAACGCGCCTAGACCAAATTCAACTGTTATTAATTTTTTGAAAAAAATGGGATTAGCAAAATTACATTGTGAAAAAGTTTACACCTCTGGAGAAGCTGCATTAAGGTTTTTAAATGAAAAGAGCAAAAAATCAAAATTTTTTCATATTGGCCCGCCAAGAGATTTTGATTTATTTTTTTCTTTTAAAGAAAATAAGGTAAAAAATATTAACGATAGCAAATTTTTACTTTGTACTGGTTTATTTGATGAATATATCGAAGATCTAAATTATTATAAGAATTTATTAAAAAATAAAATAGAACTGGAAATGATATGTACTAATCCTGACCTGATAGTTGATAGAGGTAATAAGCGTGAATATTGTGCAGGAACTATTGCTAAAATATTTGAGGAAGAAGGAGGAAAAGTAGAATATTTTGGTAAGCCTTATCCACTTGTATATAAGTTATCCGCTAAAATTGAAAATAAAAAAATTTTATGTATTGGAGATAATCTCAATACAGATATTAAAGGGGCAAATTTGCAAAATTTTAGTTCACTTTTTATTTCAAGTGGAATTCATAAAAACGAAACAAATTTAAATTTAACATTTAAAAATCATAATGTGAGGGTTGACTATTTACAGTCTTATTTGAAATGGTAAAAAACTTAAAAATATATAAAGATTTTAATATTTCTAGGAAATTTAATAATTCAATAATTTTAATTGGTAATTTTGATGGATTACATATTGGACATCAAAAATTATTCAAAATAGCACGAAAATATAAGTTAAGAAAAAAACTAAAATTAGGAGTGATTACTTTTGATCCTATACCAAAAATGTTTTTTAATCCAACATTTAAGAATTATAGAATCTCAAATTTCAATCAAAAAATAGAAATTTTAAAATCATATAATATCGATTTTATTATTAACAAAAAATTCGATAAAAAATTTTCAAAAACCAAATATACAAATTTTATAAAAAATGTTTTGTATAAAAAAATTAAACCAAGATATATTTTTGTTAGTGACAATTTTAGATTTGGCAATAAAAGAGAGGGCGACGTAAGCTCTTTAAAACAGTTTGAAAAAATATATGGATATAAAATAATTAATCCTTCTCCGTTAAAAAAAAATCTCAAAATTGTATCTTCCACTTTAATTAGAAAATATCTGTCTGAAGGAAAAATAAAGGTAGCGAATAAATATTTAGATAGAAATTGGTCTATCGAGGGTTTAGTTAAAATAGGTAGAAGAATGGGAAGACAAATTGGCTTTCCTACATGCAACATAGATATAGGTGATTATATAATCTCAAAGCCCGGCGTATACTCTGTGAAAGTCAAAATAGGAAAAAATAATAAAAAACACAATGGCATTGCTAATATAGGATATAGACCAACTTTTAATCAAAAAAAACTTTTGTTAGAAGTAAATATATTTAATTTTTCAAAGAACATTTATAATAAAAAATTGAAAGTAGAGTTTATTAGCTTTATTAGAGGTGAAAAAAAATTTAAAAACATTGATCAGCTTAAAAAACAAATCGACAAAGACATTTTAGTAAGTAAAAAAGAGTTAAATAAAAAATTATGAGTAAAGAACATATAAATTTACCAAAAACAGTTTTCTCTATGAAGGCTAATTTGCCAAATAAAGAGCCAAATTTAATTAAGTATTGGGACCAAATAAAATTGTATGAAAGTTTACGCGAAAGTACAAAAGGAAAAGAGAAATTCATACTTCATGATGGACCCCCATATGCCAATGGTAATATTCACATGGGAACAGCTTTAAATAAAATTTTAAAAGACATTATAACTAAATTTCATCAAATGAATGGAAAGGATTCAGTTTATGTTCCAGGATGGGATTGTCATGGACTTCCTATAGAATGGAAAATTGAAGAGCAATATAAAAAAAATAAAAAAAATAAAAACGATATTCCTATTGTTGAATTTAGAAAAGAGTGCAGAGATTTTGCAAATAAATGGATAAAAACCCACAAAGATCAATTTAAAAGATTAGGAGTAGTAGGAGATTGGGAAAATTATTATTCAACAATGAGCTTCGATGCAGAAGCTCAAATAGTAAGAGAGTTAGGTAAGTTTTTGAAAGAAGGAAGTCTATATAAAGGCTATAAACCAGTGCTTTGGTCTACAGTAGAAAAAACCGCTTTATCAGATGCCGAGGTAGAGTACATGGATCATACCTCTGATACGATTTATGTTTCATTTAAAATAAAAAAAACAAATCTAAAGGATTTAGAAAATTCTGAAATTATAATATGGACAACTACTCCATGGACAATTCCTGCAAATAAAGCTTTAGCATATAATGAAAATTTAACTTATCAAGTTATGGAATTAAATGATGAGAACGATTTTAAGAATAGAAAAATTGTTGTAGCTAAAGACCTTTTAGAAAATGTAATAAAAGATTGTGATATTAAGAATTATAAAATTATCAAAGAGATAAAAGGTGAGAATTTTGAAGGCACTATTTGTTCGCATCCATTTATAAGTGATGGATTTGACTATGATGTGCCTATGTTGGAAGCACGTTTCGTTACAATTGAACAAGGCACAGGCATCGTGCATTGCGCACCAAGTCACGGCCCTGATGATTTTAATCTTTGTCTCAAACATGATATCAAAGCATTAGAAACTGTTGATGATGATGGTAAATATACAAAACATATTCCATTATTTGAGGGACAGCATATTTTTAAAATTAATCCAATAGTTATAGAAAAACTCAAAAGTGCGAAGAAACTTCTTGCTAATGGCAAACTTAATCATTCTTATCCTCATTCTTGGAGGTCTAAAGCTCCGCTAGTGCATAGAGCAACACAACAATGGTTTATTTCAATGGAAAGTCATGGTTTGAGAAAAAAAGCTTTAAAAGCTTTAGACGAAACAATATTTTATCCGAGTAAAGGCAAGGAGAGAATAAAGTCAATGATAGAAACAAGACCAGACTGGTGTGTATCTAGACAGAGAGTGTGGGGTGTGCCTTTGCCAATATTTATTTCAAAAAAAACTAATAATGTACTTATCGATGATGATGTCTTTGAAAATATCGCAAATATTTATGAAAAAGAAGGCTCTGATTGTTGGTTTTCAGACGACCCACAAAAATTTTTAGGAGATAAATATAAAGCGGAAGATTTCGAAAAATTAAATGATATCGTCGAAGTATGGTTTGACAGTGGCTCAACACATTCCTTTGTATTGGAAAAAAGAGAGGATCTAAAATGGCCAGCATCAATGTACCTAGAGGGATCAGATCAACATAGAGGCTGGTTTCATTCGTCTTTACTTCAATCTTGTGGAACGAGAGGTAAAGCACCATTTGAAAGCATTTTATCACACGGGTTTGTTGTAGATGGCAAAGGTCACAAAATGTCAAAATCTGCCGGGAATACAATATCACCTGAGGAAATATTGAAAAAATATGGTGCCGATATTTTAAGAATTTGGGTTGCAGCTTCAAACTATGCTGAAGATCTTAGAATAGATTATTCTATATTGGAACAACATGCAGAGGCATATAGAAAAATAAGAAATACCTTCAGATACCTTCTTGGAAACTTAAATGATGAGGTAATAGACTTAGATTTTAATAATATTAAAGTTAATGAGCTCCCAGAGCTTGAGCAAATTATGCTTAATAAAATTCAAGTTTTAAATACTAAGTTTCATTACAATTTTAACATTTATAATTTTCATAATCTTTACAAAGAATTATTAAATTTTTGCACTGTAGATTTATCATCTTTTTATTTCGATATAAGAAAAGACACGCTTTATTGTGATACAAAATCTTCAAAAAAAAGAAAAAGCTGTATCGAAGTACTTAACGTAATTATAAATTGCTTATTAAAATGGTTTGCACCTATACTTACTTTTACCACAGAAGAAATTTACAAAATAATAAATAAAGATGGAAAAAGTATTCATCTTGAAAATTTCCCAAAAGTTCCTGCAAAATGGAAAAATAAGTCATTAGAGGAAAAATGGTTAGAACTTATTAAAATTAGGGATCATTGCAATATAAGCATAGAAAACAAAAGAGCTGAAAAAATCATTGGTTCAAGTTTAGAGGCAAGAGTAGATATTAAATTAGACAATAAACTTTATAAAAAATTTAGTAATTTTGATTTTGAAGAGTTACTAATTACGTCAAAAGTTGATGTCTATGAGGATAGTTCAATTAAAAATGCTTTTGAGGCTTCAACCACAAAGGCAAATGGGAAAAAATGTAATTTATGTTGGAAAATAAGAGAGAATAAATGTGAGCGGCATTCCTGTATGTTGGAAGATAACAGATAACAAATGTGAGCGGCATGGTGAAATAACTTGATATGAACAAATCAATTTATAGCAAATACGTATTTTATTTTTTTCTTTTTTTCTCAATTTTTACATTAGATCGAATATCAAAAATTTATATACTAAATATCGCTAATAACGAGGAGCTGAATATTTATATAAACGAATTTTTAAATATAATATTGATATGGAATACAGGTATTGGTTTTGGACTTTTATCTTTCAATGATAATTTTTTATATAATGCTATTACATTTGTAATACTATTAATAAATTTTATATTAATCTACTTAGCGGTATCATCTAATAGTATTAAAAGGATATTATATATAGTTATATTAGGTGGCTCGTTTGGGAATCTTTTCGACAGATTTTACTACTCTGCAGTCCCAGATTTTATAGATATTAATTTTAATGGTTATCATTGGTTTGTATTTAACGTTGCTGACATTTTTATTTCTATAGGAATTACTTGCCTTATTTTTATGGAAATATTAGATTATAAAAAACTTAGTAAATGAAAAATATTATAAATTTATTTTTAATTATTGTTTGTTTCTTTGCCACATCATGTCAAGGGACCAAAGATGCCTTACAAGGAAAAAGTAGGGGAGAAAGAAGCGACGAATTTCTAGTTCAAAAAAAAAATCCTTTATCTATGCCGCCAGATTTTAATGAATTGCCAGTACCATTAGATGAAAATATAGTTGAAACAAAGGAGTCTGAAAGTGGCTTAAAAGATAAATTAAAAGTTTCTACAAAAGTAAAGAAATCAAAAAATAATAAATCTAAAAGTTTAGAACAAACAATAATAGAAAAAATTAATTAGTAATGTTCTCAAAAAACATAACTTTTATTAATTTTAAAAATAAAAAAATTAAAAATATCAAAGCAAAAACAAATAATCTAAAAAAATATGAGTGGTTGAAAAATTACCCTTTATTGAAAAGTTTTACTAAAAGTTTCAATTACAGCTATTCAAAAAAAGACATTAATAAATATAAATTTTATAAAGACTTTAGATTAATTGGTATGGGTGGATCTATTTTAGGAACAGAGGCTATATATCAATTTTTAAGACATAAAATTAAAAAAAACTTTTACTTTCACAATAATTTAATTCCACAAATTAAAAATTTAAAAAAAATGCCAAATATTGTTGTATCTAAATCTGGAGAAACTTTAGAAACAATTTCAAATTTTAATATAATTCTTAAAAATAAAAATTATAAAAATATTATTATAACAGAAAATACAAATAATTATCTTAGACGATTATCTAATAAAATAAAAAGCGATATATTTGAACATAAAAATTATATTGGGGGCAGATATTCTGTTTTGTCTGAAGTTGGAATGTTGCCTGCTGAACTTATGGGTTTAAACGAAAAAAATTTTAAAAAATTCAACTATTTAATAAAAAATAAAAGATTTTTAGAAAATTTAATAATCAATGTTGAAAATATAATTCACTATGTAAAAAAAAACAAAAAAAACTCTATTATTTTAAATTACGATGAAAGCTCTGAAAACTTTTTTAAATGGTATCAACAATTAACAGCTGAATCGTTAGGTAAAAAATCCAAAGGTATTACCCCTATAATTTCATCAATGCCTAAAGATAATCATAGCCTGTTACAACTATATTTAGATGGTCCGAAAAATTGCTTTTTTACGTTTTTTAACGTTACATCTAAAACTAGTAATAAACAGAGTAATAAATTTATTCTTGATGATAAAAAATATCTAAAAAATAAAAATTTGTCTGAAATTTTAGAAGCACAAGAAAAATCGACGCAAAACATTTTTAGAAAAAAAAATATACCTTTTCGTTCATTTAAGATTAAAAAAAAAGATGAAAACACTCTCGGAGAACTATTTTGTTTTTGTGTGTTAGAAACTATTCTTTTAGGACATGCATTAAAGGTAAACCCTCTAGATCAACCATCTGTTGAATTAATTAAAACCGAAACAAAGAGATTGTTAAGCAAACTTTAGGAAGATTATTTTTGATAATCCATAATTTTTGATTTTCACCGTCTTTAGTTCGCTAGGTATTTTATCGTTAGAATTTTTATGTCTGTGAATTACTATTACCCCAATAATATCCAAAAGTTTGGAATGAATTATTTTATCTAAAATTAAATCTAGATTATTTATTTTAAAAGGTGGATCAATAAAGATTAAATTAAATTTTTTATCTTTAATTATTTCTAAATTACCATTTATAAAATCTTTATTGATTATTTCACAATTATTGTTGAATTTTAACTTATTTATATTTTTTTTTAATATCTCAATTACAGGTAAATAGTTTTCCACAAAAAATACTTTACTAGCTCCTCTAGAAATACACTCAAGTCCAAAAGAGCCTGTTCCTGAAAAAATATCTAAAATACTTAAATTTTGAAAAGATATATTTAAATGATTATTATGGATTAATGTATTGAAGATAGATTCTTTTGTTAAATCTTTTAGAGGTCTTGTTTCCTTATCTTTTGGATGAAATAACCTTACTCCTTTTGAAAGTCCTCCAATTATCCTCATTTATCAATTACTCTAAAACCAATATCTTTCCTATAATATTTGTTTTCCCATTTCACATTCTCTAAAATTTCATTTGCCTTTTTTCTTGCAACACTGAGCGATTTTGACAAAACTGTTGAATTTAAAACTCTTCCACCTGTAGCCAAAATCTTTCCATCTTTGTCTCTAGTAGTCCCAGCATGGAATATTTGCTGATTGTCATCAACTTTTATTGTATTTAAATTTTTAATAATACTGTTTTTTTTATATTGCTCAGGATATCCTTTATTTGCTGCAACAACTGTTATTGAATCATTTTCGCTCCATGTAATTTTTTGCTCAAGAATTTTATTTTCAAGTGTGGAAATTAAAATTTCGAGAAGATCACTATTGAGACGCATCATTAATACTTGGCACTCAGGGTCGCCAAACCTAATATTATACTCAATCAACTTTGGTTCACCATTATTTATCATCAAACCTGCATATAATATTCCTTTATAAATTAGTCCCTCTTTTCTTAAACCATTTAATGTTGGCTCAATTATTTCTTCTTGGATTTTATTCTCTAGTTTATTATTAATAATTTTTGAAGGCGAATAAGCACCCATGCCACCAGTGTTTAAACCAACATCTCCCTCTCCAATTTTCTTGTGGTCTTGTGCAGTTCCTAAACATTTATAATCATATCCGTCTGTAATAACAAAGTAGCTTAGTTCCTCACCCTCTAAAAACTCCTCAATAAACACTTTGTTTGAAGATTTAAACTTTCCATCCAATATTTCTTGAACATCCTTTATTACTTCATCTAGATTATTGCATATCGTTACTCCTTTACCTGCAGCAAGTCCATCTGATTTTACGACTACTGGAAATGAAACACCACTTAAGAATTTTTCTATCTGATTGATATCTGATATTTCAAAATATTTACCGCTAGGAATATTATATTTTTTACAGATGTTCTTCATAAAAAATTTTGATCCTTCTAACTGAGAACACTTTTTATTAGGGCCAAATATTTTTATATTTTTTTTCTCAAAGTAATCAACAATTCCATTAACCAAAGGTATCTCAGGACCAACTACTATAAGTTCTACATTTAATTTTAAAACAATTTTATATATTTCATCGAAATCATTTATATCTGCAAAAATATTTGTCGCAATTTCATCAGTACCAGCATTACCTGGTATACAATATATTTTATTAATCTTAGAAGATTTTAATAGTTTATAGCATAGTGCATGCTCTCTTCCTCCACTTCCAATTATTACAATATTCATGTATTAACTTATAAACTAAAAATGTTAAAAAAATTAGCAAAATTAAAATATTTGCCAAATAATTACGAAGTTATAGAACACGGAGATCATGTTGTTTGTGCAGTATCTGGAAAGGAAATTAGTTTAGAAAAACTTACATATTGGAATGTCGATAAACAGGAAGCCTATTTTTCTTATAAGGAAGCATCACAAAAATTTAAATAAACTCATACTATTTCCAACGATTATGTGTCCATATCCATTGACTGGGATTACTTAAAATTCTTTTTTCTATAACATTATTTAATCTATTGGTTATATCAATAATCTCAGATTTATTATTAAATTTAATTGGTTTATCTATACTCATATTAAAATTTATTTTGTTCTTTCTCTCAATATAAACAGGGACAATCTCAAGCTCATATTTTTTAATAATTTGCGCTGGTATACTTGTTGTTAGCGCTAATCTGTTAAAAAAATTGCTTTTCACGCCCTCACTTACTCTTTGATCAATCATCAGTGCAATTGAAAAATTTTGTTTTATAAATTTTAATATTTCTCTACTTCCAGACTTACCTTTTTTTATCTGGTTTCTGCAGATATATTTTTTTCTTATATTTTCCATGGTATTATTTAAAAAAAAATTGTTTAAAGGTCTGTATATTGCAGCTAAATCTATTCCTGCTTTTTCAAGACACAATGCCATTAATTCGAAATTATTAAAATGTGCTGAAATAAAAACTACACTTTTCTTCTCTCTTATAATCTCATCTAAAATATCTTTTCCCTCTAATGTAATATATTTACTTAAATTTGAATTTCTGAAATGTTTTATAAAAGGATATTCAGCTAGTATTCTTCCATAGTTGCCCCACATCTCACTTACTATAACGGTTCTATCATGATCATTGTTGCCGATATTACACTCTTTTAAATTATGTATTATTTTCTTGTTATCCCTAATTAATGGTCCAAAAAGTTTTCCAATTTTCTCACCTATATTTGAAGCTCTAGAATATCCAAGTAAACTAAAAATAAAAAATAAAAATTTGATAATAATATACTCGAAAAAATATCTTAGTGATTTCATATTTTCTCCTTAATTAAATTTTTAAAAACATCAAATTTTTCAATTTTGACACTTAATTTTGTGAAATAAATTAATGATTTATATTTATGCTCAAGTCTTTCATAGTCTTTTTCTGTTGTTAATATTATTGCATTATTTTCGTTAGCAAAATTTATAATTTTATCTAAATCATTATTTGTAAATTTATGATGATCAGGAAAACTAATTTTTTTTATCACATTTAAATTTTTTCTTATAAGCAATTCAAAAAAACTTTCTGGATTACCAATTCCTGCAAAAGTTATAAATTTTTTTTCTCTAATTGAATTATCAATTTCAATATTATAATCAAAATAAAAAAACTGTAACTTTTTATTATAATTTAATAATTGTATCTCTTTTTTTTGATCTTTTTTGCCTTTTATCATTATACAGTCTGCATATTTTAAAGCATCTAATGACTCTCTCAACGGGCCTGAGGGAATTATATTACCGTTTCCAATCCAATTAGTTTCATTAAAGCAAACAATGGATAAATCTTTTAAAAATTTTGTATCTTGAAACCCGTCATCTAATAAAGCAACTTCGTAATTTGAATTATCTAGACTTTTTAAAGATTTAATCCTACTTTTTTCAGAAATTACTGGACCAATTTTATTGAGAATATTTATTTCATCATGAATATATGGATAAAACTTTTTAATAAAAACGGGTTTTTTATTAATCGAGCTTAAAATTTTAAATATTTCTATTGAAATAGGGGTTTTTCCAGTGCCACCTAAATAAATATTTCCTATGCATATAATTGGAATTTTAAACTTTTTTCCTTTTTTTAAACGTTTTAATTTGGCGACAAAATTTACAATTATACTTAAAGGAAATAAAATTAGTGAAAATATTGTTTGCCTGTTTTTATCCCAAAATTTAGGTTTTTTAAATTGCATTAAATATATTTTAATACTTCATTATAATTATCCTTAAGAATTTTTTTACCTAAAGAATTCAAATTGATAAAATTTTTATTTATTTTGTTTTTTTTGTTTTTTGTGAAATTTAGATGATTTATTACTTCATTTGGATGCCTAACTACAAAACACAAATTAAGATTTCTCAACAAAGCATATACCTCACTAAAATTATAAGTATAAGGTCCATGTAAAACCTTACATTTTAACCTTATAGCCTCTAATGGATTTTGTCCTCCGCGCTTAATCACAGAACCACCTAAAAATACAATATTACATTGATTTATAAACGAATTTGTTTCACCAAAGCTATCTACAAGATAAATATCTGTTTTTTTATCTATGTTCGACTTGTCACTGTGAAGATGTACTTTTAATCCTAAATTCTGCAAACGCATAATTATATCTGTACATCTATCAATATGTCGTGGAATAATGACGGTTAAACTATTTTTAATTTTATACTTTATAAGTGTTTGTATTTTACCACAAAATTCTTCTTCTCCAGAATGTGTACTTATTCCTCCAAATACAAAATTTTTCGATTTAAAAAATTTTAATAATTTTTTAGATTTAATATTATTATTTTTAATTGATTTATTTTCTGAAAATTTTAAATTCCCAAAGTTTTTGATATTTTTAGATCCTAGCTTTTTTAAAAAAAACATAGTCTCTTTATTTTGAGATAAGGTTAAATTAAATTTATTAAAAATTGATTTTGAAAAATTTTTCAAATTATTCCACTTTAAAAAAGTTTTTTTAGTCATTCTGGCATTAATTAATATTAATGGTATTTCTTTTCGGTTAATTTCATTTATAAAATTTGGCCAAATTTCTGATTCTATAAAAATTGCCACTGAAGGTTCCCAATTAGATAAAAATTTTTTAACTAATATCCTAGAGTCTATTGGCAGGAATTGGTGAATAGTCTTTTTAAGTCTAAACTTTTTTAACACTTTTGATGAGCTAAAAGTATTAGATGTGATTAGAATATTTTTTATATTTTTATTTTTTTCAAATTTTTCAACTAAAGGAATTATGCTTAAAATTTCCCCTACACTCGAGCCATGAAACCAAATAAGTTTACCTTTAATACTTTTTTTTTCAAATATACCTAATTTTTCTTTAAATCTAATAGGATCCTCCTTATTTTTGAGAATTCTAAAGATGATTATAATTGGTGATAAAATTAAAATAGTATTTATTATTAATCTATATAAAAAAAACATTTAATCTTTTCTTAATTGTTTCTCGTAGAAATTTTTATAAATTTCAGAATTCTTAAGAAGATTTTCATGATTTCCGTCTGCAACAATTTTACCGTCATCTATAACATATATTTTTTTGGAATTTTTAATAGTTGATAATCGATGGGCAATAACAAGTGTAGTTTTATTATTTGTTAAAAGTTTAATGGCTTCTTGAATTTTTGTCTCTGTATCTGAGTCTAAAGATGATGTTGCTTCATCTAAAAGAATAATTGAACTTTTCTTCAGCATCGCTCTTGCGATAGATATCCTTTGTTTTTCACCCCCCGATAGTCTAATTCCATTCTCACCAATTAAGGTCTCAAATTGGTTTGGTAATTTTTCAATAAATTCTTTTGAAGAAGAGAATTTTACCGCTTCATTTAGTTCTTCATTTGAAGCATCTGGATTGGCGTATAAAATATTATTCCTGATCGTGTCATCAAAAAGGGTTATATCTTGTGCCACAAGTGAAATATTTGATCTTAGTGATCTTATTTTAGTTTCGTAAATTGATTGATTATCTATTTTAATATCACCATCATCTCTGTCATAAAATCTTGGTATTAGATTCAACAATGATGATTTACCAGCGCCGCTGTGACCAACTAACGAAGTCATCTCACCTCCCTCTATAAAAATATCAATATCATTTAAAACTTCTCCTTCATCTTTATTATATTTAAAATTTACTTTCTCAAATCTAATTTCACCTTTGCTAATTTTTAATTCTTTTGCATTTTCTAATTCTTTAATTTTGTTTTCATTGTCAATTAATGGCAAAATTCTTTTTGCTGCAGCTAGCCCCTGATTTAAACTCATGTTCAAAGTTGCTAAAGATCTCACAGGTTGATAAGCAAGCATCATGGCAGCCAAAAAGGAAAAGAAATTATTTAAACCAAGCTCTCCACTCATTATAAGTTTTCCAGAGTAGAAAATTAAAAGTGCAATCATTAAACCAGTAAGTGTTTCCATAATTGGCGAAGCTCTTACTAAAACGGTTTCTATTTTTATTACTTTATCTTTTAGATTATTTATAAATCTTTCTGTTCTACCAAATTCATAATTCTCTTTTTGAAAAATTTTTATCATTTTATGATTTTTAAATATTTCTATTAAATAAGTACTAAGCTCCCCAGTTCTATCAGCTGCTTCGACCGTAACTTTACCTATCCTTTTACCAAGCGAACGCGCAGCAATTGTTGCTAAAGGGATCATAATAATTGCGAAAAAAGCAAGCTTCCAGTTTTGATAAAACATAACAATCAATAGTCCTATGAGAGTAAAACTGTCTTTGGTTAAATTCAAAATAACATTACTTACAAGTCTTGAAATTAAACTTACATCGAAAGTTAAATGAGATATGAACTTACCGGTATGCTTTTTGTCAATTACCTCCGTATCCGCTGTTATGAGTGACCTCATAACTTGCATTTGTATGATTTTAGTAATTTCTTGAGCTGTTCTAATTAATATTGTTTTTGCAAAATATAATGAACCCCCTTTTAAAGAAAAGGCTAAAATTATTGCTACCGGTATAATTAAGATTAATTTTTCATCTTTATCGATAAATATTTTTTTGATTGCAGGATCTAGCAACCAGGCAATAGCAGCAGTACTACCCGCAACGATCAATGAGAAAAATACTGACAACAAAATTTTAGGTAAAAACTTTTTTGTATAATCATTATATAGTCTTTTTAAAATTATTTTATTTTCCATAAACTAAATAAGTTTTCCTATTAAAATATTTAAAAATATCAACATACCAAAAGAGTTATTAGATTTAAAAATTTTTAGGCATTGTAAATGATTATTTATATCCAGGTTTTTAATTTGGTAAATAAATAGGTGAAAGATCGGAAATAGTAAAAATAAATAAAATATCAAACTAAATTTCATCAAGTAGCCAGTTAGAATTAAAGAAATAATAGAAATTAGATAACATATTACGATAAAAATTTTTGGATTATTCTTAAATTTAATTGATGTAGATTTTACTCCTATAATTTCATCATCTTTTATGTCCTGAAATCCGTAGACTGTGTCATATCCTAATGTCCAAAATATGGCTCCAAAATAAAAAACCAAGGGTATAATTGTTATATTATTTTGTATTGATGACCATCCTAGCAATAAACCATAATTAAAAGTAATACCTAAATATAGTTGAGGCCAGTAAGTAAATCTCTTCATATAAGGATAAGTAAACGCTAAAGGCATAGATGCTAATGCTAAAACTATTGTAAGTTTATTAAATTGTAGCAACACACCTAATGCAATCAAACATAAAAATAATGAAAGAAACAAACCCTCTTTAACAGAGATTTTACCCGAAGCTATTGGCCTACTTTTTGTTCTCTCTACTTTAGTATCAATGTTTCTATCGACAATATCATTTATTATACACCCGGCTGAACGCATTAGAACCGAACCTAAAAAAAATAAAATTAAGTAAAAAATAAAAAGATTTATATCTTTATTAAAATCGTAACCAATTGTTAAACCCCACAAGCATGGCCAAAATAACAACATATAACCTATGGGTCGTTTTATTCTTGTTAAATCAATGAAACTTTGCAATTTTTTTGACATATTTTATTTGTAAATAGCAAAGCAAAACAAGTTTATCAAACCTAATCAATATGAATATTGACTACACAGTAACTGCATTGATGTTTCCAGCTATACCTTTAATAATGGCTGTTTATAGCAATAGATTTCACACATTGAGTAATCTAATAAGAAAAATACACGACGAATATGTTTTTGAAAAACACACGCCACCAGAATGGAAGAGCCAACTAATCAATTTGAATAATAGAATAAGTGTTTTAAAATTTTCAATATTGTTTGCGGCATTTGGCTTTTTATTTAATATGGGTACAGTATTTGCTCTTTATTTAGACGAGGTTTTTTCTGCAAGAATAATATTTGCATCTTGTTGTCTATCGATGATGATTTCAATTATTTTTTTTATAAGAGAAATTCAAATATCTACTAAGGCACTTAAATTACACTTGTCTGACATGGATGTAAAATTTAAGGAGTGATAATTGCTGGTCCAATTATTTTCCTTCCCTCTAAATCCTTATGAGACTGAATTACCTCGTTTAAAGAGTATTTTTTAAATAATTCAACAATTACCTTTTTTGATTTAATCATTTCAAATAATTTTGATGCTGCCTCATCTAACTCCTCTCTAGTTGCAGTGTAGTGAGCTATACTTGGTCTTGTTAAAAATAAACCTTTTGGAGCAATTAACTTTCCCACATCTAATGGTTCAAGTTTTCCTGACGCATTGCCAAATGACACAAATGTACCTCTCATTTTTAAACATAACAGTGATTTCTCCATTGTAACTTTACCCACTCCATCGTAGACAACCGGTAGCCCCGCATCGTTAGTAATTTTCATTACTTCTTTATGAAAATCTTCTTTATTGTAGTTAATTACGTGTGAGCATCCAAATTTTTTTGCAACTTCAATTTTTTCCTCTGACCCAACTGTTCCAATTACATTGCAGCCTAAACTCTTTGCCCATTGACAAAAAATTTGGCCCACTCCCCCTGCAGCTGCATGAAATAGAATTGTCTCACCAGATTTTGCTTCATAAGTCTTATGTAGGAGATAAAAAGTAGTTAGGCCTTTTGTCATTATTGCTGCTACAATTTCAAGATCAATTCCATCTGGCACTTTAATTAAACTTTTAGTCGGATAAATTCTGTGTGTAGCATAGGAACCAATTGGAGCTGCTGCATATGCAACTTTATCACCCTCTTTGAAACCATTTGTTTCAGGTCCAACTTTTTCAATAATACCAGCGCCTTCTAACCCGATACCAGAAGGTAGGGGCACTGGGTAAAGACCCGAACGATGATAAGTATCAATGTAATTTAAGCCAATTGCTGTTTGTTTAATTAAAACTTCTCCAGAATTAGGTTCTGATAGTTTTATATCCTTGATTTCAAGAACTTCAGGACCGCCAGTTTTTTTAATTTCTACTGCATGCATTATTTCACAAAAGTTCCATTATGAAAATCATTTACAGCCTCAAGTATCTCGGATTTTGTATTCATAACAAACGGGCCACCTCTAGCAATTTTTTCATTTATAGGTTTTCCAGCAATTAGTAAAAACTTAGCATTTGTAATGGCTTTTACTTTTAACTTTTCTCCTTTTGATAATAAAATTAAATTTGAACCATCTGCTTTTTTATGGTCCTTGTCTCCTATTTTTATCTCACCATTTACTAAATATATAAGAGAATTGTGAGTTGTGGGTAAAGAAAAATTGAAATATTTATCTTTATTTAATTCTACATCAAAATAAATTGGTTCAACGTTGTGACCCTTTATAGGGCCCTCAGCATTTTCAAATTTACCAGCAATAGTTTTAACTTGTTTTTCGTCATCTTTATAAACCTGCATTTCTTTTGAATTGATATAAATATAATTTGGTTTAGACATTTTAAGACTTGCTGGCATGTTAATCCACAATTGAAAACCTTGTAGTTTACCTCCTGTCATAGCTGGCATCTCAGAGTGAATGATGCCACTCCCTGTTTTCATCCACTGAACATCACCAGCTTTCATCTTACCTTTTGAACCTGTGCTATCTTCATGTTCAAATTCACCGTGAAGCATATAAGTTACAGTCTCAATACCTCTGTGAGGATGAGCTGGAAACCCACCGATATAGTCATCTTTATCTTCAGATCCAAACTCATCTAACATTAAAAATGGATCGTAATAATTTGGTTCAACTCCTATGCTCCTCTTCAGTTTTACACCTGCTCCGTCGGAGGAAAGAATTGGCTCAATAATTTTGTTTACTTCTATCTGTTCCATTATTTTTTCATATTATCAAAACTAAATTTTTTAGCACCATTTATTATAATCAATAAAAATCCTCCGGACAAAGCAATGTTTTTTAAAAAAGAAGTTACCTGCATATTATCTGAAAAATCTAGATGAAATATAAAAGCTGTACTCAAGCAGAATAAAAATAGCAAAGTTGCTGCAATTTTAGTTTTATACCCTACAATTATTAATATCGGCGCAGTTATCTCTAAAATTATCGCAGGAATTAAAAAAAAACTAGCAATGTTATAACTTTCCATCCATTCTATAGTTCCCTCATAGTTTATTATTTTAAAATAGCCGTTTATTAAAAATAAAATAGAAATTAAAATTCTTGCAAGTAGGTCTAAGTAATTTTGCATTATTTTTATTTAAGTAAGTTTTATAAAATCAATATTTTATATATTTTGATATATGACAAATTAGTCACTTATGTCTCTCTCTTTTTCAATTTTTCCGAAATACAAATTACTCCATGACCAAAATAAATAGAGAAATAGATTAATATAGGAACCATATATCTTGAATTATTTGCCCAACCAAGTAGACCCAGCATATAAGCTGAGGATAAAACTAGCAATAAATTATTAGCCACGGACATTCTTCTAAGAGAATAAAAGAAACCAATTATTACAATTGTATATAAAACAGCACTATAAATTATTCTCAAAGGTAAATTTATTTTTTTATAATTACTATTTAAATAATATTCCGGTTTTTTTGCGTTTTCATGATAAAAAAATTCTAAAACATAAATAGGATTTAATATTCCTGTCTGCAACGTTCTCCAAGCAATATATTTAAATGAGGTTAAAGGATATTTTATTAGAGTTTGAATTGAAAAATCCTGTAGATAATTGTAATACATAATCCTGTCTTTTTCATTTTTGAGATTTATGTTGTTTTTGTTTATCCACTCAGTTTTTTTGGTATCTACAATCTTTTTTGCTTCACTAGGACTTATATTTTCTCCCTTACTTATTATTATATTTGGAAAATACAAATGAAGTGTTATTTTTGATGATGGAGGCATAAAATAAAAAATTCCAGCTCTTTTATAATTCCCATATCCATTTAGTCCAATAATTGAAACATACAAAATTAAGACAAATAAAAAAGGGATTATTGCTTTATATTTTAATTTAATAATATAGTAGATAAAAATTGGAATAATATAGTAGATTGCAACAAGTTTCTGCAAAAACATAATACCCAGTAAAACTCCAATTAATATACTTCTACTAATTTTGTTAATATCATCCATTAAAAGAGTTAGCATTAAAATTTGCATTGTAAAAAAAATTGACTCAGTGTGAAAAGTAGAATGAAAAAAAAATATTGTGGGTTCAAGAGATAAAAATAAAATTATAAAAAAACAAATGTTGGGATTAAAATATTTAATTAATTTTTTGAAAAAAATAAATATTGAAAAATAATATAGCAAGGACTGAATAATCAAATAAAATATTTTTGAATTGTCACTGCTTATTATTCTTTGATCCCAATCTTCAAATAAGTCATAATTAAATATATATGAGTAAAGTGCGATTAATCTTGGAGGTAAATAGGATCTAAATATTTCTTTACCTGATTCAAAATAATTTTTTCCTGCTTCAAGGTCATTTTTAATTGTTTGTCCATCTATCCAAATATCTGGTATATCACCTTTAATTATTCTATGATTTTCAATTTCGTCAGTTGAAATTTCGTATTTGTCGTAATTTTTTATTATTAAAAAACTTGTAAAAATCGAAAGCAAAAACGCTGAAATAATTATAATATAAATATTTTTTTGTACTGGCATTATATAAAATTATTTTTTCCAAATAAATTTTCTATTTCTGCAAATCTTGTTAAGGTAGTTTTTATCTCTAAGTGTATCCATTGGGTGCCAAAAATCTTCGTGTTTAAAAGCCATTAATTGACCATCTCTTGACAAATTTTGAAGAGGGCTCTTTTCAAAAATACAATTTTCTCTATTATCAATGTAGTCAAAAACTTCTTTATTTAAAACAAAAAAGCCTCCGTTAATCCATCCTTCTTGCAATCTATCTTTTTCGCTAAAATTTGAAACTTTATTTTTATCAAGCTTTATATTTCCAAATCTAGGCAAAGGTCTGACCGCTGTCAATGTTGCGATTTTTTTATGTTTGTTATGAAAACTCAATAATTTTTTCAAATTAACATTTGAAACTCCATCTCCATAGGTCATAAAAAATGTTTTCTCATCACCTAAGAATTTTTTGATTTTTTTTATTCTCGCACCAGTTTGAGTTTTTAGGCCTGTATTAACAACATTAACAAACCAGTCTTTTTTGTTTTTTTCTAAATTTTTATATTTGTTAAAAAAATTTTTGATATATTTCCATTTATATCCTCCGCAAATTATAAACTTTTTATAATTACTTTTTGAGTAATGTTTCATAATATGAAAAAGTATTGGCTTGTTTCCAATTTTAATCATCGGTTTTGGGATTTTAGTGGTCTCTTCTGAAAGTCTTGTTCCCATTCCGCCAGCTAGAAAAACTGTATACATTTTATTTAATTAATTGATTTTATAGGAATTTACTATCAAAAAAACTTAAATTATCTTTGTACCATCTTATTGTTTTAATTAATGACTCATTAAATCTAGATTTAGGGTACCAATTTAAGTCATTTTTAATTTTTTGATAATTTAGTTTCTGTCTGTATATTTCAATTTTTGAATTGTTTTTAATTATAGGAAATATCTCCTGACCATTTATCTTTTTGGTCATTAACTTTACAAACTCTATTACTGTAAAGTTTTCTTTGGAACCAACGTTATAAATTCTTAAATTTTCTTTTGTGCTAGCCATTTTTCTCATCAATAAGAAATAAGCGTTAGCTACATCGTCAACATATATATAGTCTCTAATCAACTTTCCATTAGATCTTAATATTGATTTTTTTTTTTTTAATGTGGATATAATTACATGTGGAACTAATCTATCCATATTCAAGTCTCCTGGACCATAAATATTTCCAGATCTAATTATGCCGGCCTTGAGTCCATATGTTTTTACATAACTCTGGACAATCAAATCTGAGGCTGATTTAGATACATCGTAGGGAAAATTACCTTTTAATTGGTGATTTTCTTTGTATGCATTTCCCAATAAACTTCCGTAGGCTTTATCTGAAGAACTGAATATTATATTTATGTTTTTTTTTAAATTTCTAACAGTTTCAAGAATATTTATAGTTCCAATAATATTTGAATTAAAAGTTTCAACAGGACTTTTATAGGCGTCAATAACCTGTGTAATAGCACCTAAATGAAATATTGTGCCTATTTTCTTGTTTTTAACAATCTTAAATACTGATTTATACTTTATAAAATTACCTTTTATAATCTTAACTTTGTTTAAGTTGTGCAGTCCTAAAACTTTTATCTTTTTTTTATTTTTAGACCTGTCTATAATAAAAATATTAAAATTCTGTTTACTAAGTTTTTTTACTAATGCAGCACCTAAAATTCCTAAACCACCAGTGATAAGTATGTTTTTTTTCATTAAATAAAGTAGCTTTTTAAAATTGTTTTTAAAATTTGTGATCCGTCCTTAAATGCTCTTAGTTTTTTACCTTCTTCAAATGATCTAGGATAATATTCTATCGGAAATTCAGTGACTTGATAACCTTGTTTTGCAAATTTACAAAGAACTTCAAATTCAAAATCAAATCCACTGCTACTAATATTAAAATTACTATAAACAGATTTTTTAAATATCTTTGTAGCTCCTGCAGCGTCTGAAATACGTGTATTATAAAGATAATTTATCAACATTGTCATAATTCTTACACCATAATAATTTTTTTTATAAATAAATTTTTTTTGATGTCTAAGTCTAGTACCAACCAAAAAATCAATTTGATTATTATCTGTTAAAATTGTGTCAGCTTTAATTAAATCTTTAGACAAATATTCATCTAAATCAAAAATTACAATGTATTTGCCTAAGGATAAATCTATAGCTTTTTTTATGGAACCTCCTTTGCCTAAATTTTTGTCATTAAAAATGAACTTTAGTTTTTCTAAATTTTTATTTTTCAACTCTCTAAGATACTCTGTTGTTCCATCATTTGAATTATTATCGCATAAAATCACCTCGTAAGAAAATGGAAAATTTTTAACTTCTTCAACAAAGGAAATAAACTTATTATTTAACAAATTAATTTCGTTATAATAACAGCATATAATTGAATACTTAATTTCTTGCACGTTTATTTTGAATAAAATTTTTTATTTTATTATGAATAAGTTTTAAATCTTTAATACTTAAACCTTGATGACATCCAATTAAAATTCCATTTTTCATTATATAATCAGCATTTTCAAATTCATTTAACTTATTCTTTCTTGAAATTAAATTTGAAAATGCCGGATGCCTTAATATATTTCCACTAAAAATTGGCCTGGTTTGAATTTTATTTTTCTCAAGGAAAATTTGTAGTTCTTTACGGTTAAAAAGCTTATTAGGTACGATTATTATTGGGTATGCTAGAAAATTAGTGTAAACACCCTTATTAATCATTGGAGTTAAAAAATAATCTTTTAACCTGTTAAAAAAATTGAAATGGAATTTAAAATTTTTATTTCTTATCGAGCTAAAAGACTTGAATTTTTTTAATTGAACTAATCCAAACGATGCGCTTATCTCCGATGGTTCAAAGTTATAACCTATCTCCGAGAAAACAAATTTTCTATCATATTCAACTCCTTTTAATTTTATTCCAAGTCTTTTGTTTATATTTTCTGAGTCTTTAATCAATGATGATAGTCTACCCCAACTTCTAAGTACCTTTGATTTAACATAAATTTTTTTATCGTTGGTTAAAAGCATTCCTCCATTTCCAGCACAGCTAATTACATGTGATCCATAAAAGCTTGTAATTGATATATCACTATAAGTCCCAGTTGATACATTATTAATTTTTGCACCCAAAGTATCAGCTGAGTCCTCTATTAAGTGCAATTTTTCCTTTGAGGCAATATTTTTAAGCTTTTTCCAATCCGCAATATTACCAATTAGATTTGGTACAAGGATAGCCTTAGTTTTTTTGGTAATTTTCTTTTTAATTAAATCTGGATTAATTTGCAAAGTTCTAACATTTACATCGACAAAAACAGGAACTAGATCATTTAATATAATCGATGAGACTGCTGTACCAAAGTTTAAACAAGGTGTAATTACTTCACTTCCTTTTTTTAAATTTAAACATTTTAAAGCTAATATTAACGCTGAAGATCCGGAATTAACCATTACTCCGTACTTTTTACCAAAAATCTTCGCAATTTTATTTTCAAAAGTTGCAACAGATACACCCATTTGTGTTGTTTTTTTTAAAGTATTGTTTACAGCAAATATTTCCTCTTTATTATAAACATTCTTTCCATAGGAGATAAATTTTTTCATAAACGAAATATATATTTAACTTAAAATAGAAATCAATTTTTTTAAGTTATCGATTTCAAATTTAGGCTCATAATCCAGATTATCAAAAGTATTTTTTGTCCTATTTACCCAAATAGAGTTATAGCCGTAATTTCCTGCTCCAGAGACATCCCAGGTATTAGAACTTAAAAATGCAACTTCGTGTTTTTTTATTTTATATTTTTGAATTGGAAGGTCATAAACTTTGTGGAATGGTTTATAAATACCTACACTTTCAACAGAAAATATATCATCAAATATATTTTCTAATTTATTACTTGCAACTAATTCATTTAAAAGCTTAGGTGTACCGTTAGAGAGTATCGCTAGTTTAAAGTTCTTCTTTTTTAGAGATTTTAAAGTTTCTGGAACCTCATTAAAAGTTGATAAAATTTTATACAAATTTAACAACTCATTCTTCATTTCAAAATTTATTTTGTAAACATTCATAGATTTATTTAAACTATCTTCAGTTATCTTCCAAAAATCTTTGTGTCTGTTCATTAAACTTCTTAACCAAGTATATTCTAATTGGGTGGTCCTCCAGTGGTTGGCAAAATCTTCCCATTTTTTACCGATTTTATTTTTACATTTTTCAGCTGCAGAATTCACATCAAATAATGTTCCGTATGCATCAAAAATTATTGCTTTAATATTATTCATAATTACACTTATCAAATGACTTATATTAGATTATTTTTTAAAGAAAACTTGTCAGATAAATTAAACTCAAATCTAGATAAGTCTCAATCTCATTATATTTCAAAAGTGATGAGAATTAAAGAGGGTGAAAGTTTTTCTTTGTTTAATGATAGCGGAGAATGGGAAGCAAAAATAAATGAAATTAAAAAAGGTATTGTAAATTTTATAATCGTAAAAAAATTAAAAAATTCCGAAAATAATAGTGAGATATGGTTAGCATTTACACCTATTAAAATAAATTATTTAAATTTTATGATACAAAAAGCAACTGAACTTGGTGTCACTAAATTCATTCCAATACTAAGTGAGAGAACTATGGTTCGAGATTTAAATTCAGAAAGATTAAACAAAGTAATTATTGAAGCCTCGGAACAGTCAAATCGTATCAAATTACCTAAATTAGAAAAATTAGTTAAATTTAAAGATTTTATAAAATTATACAAAGATACTAATATTGTATTTGGGGATCTGAATTCTTCTAATGATCAAATTAAAATAAATAAAGATAGTCCTGTATGCATTTTAATTGGACCAGAGGGCGACTTTTCTGAAAATGAGAGAAAAGAAATTCTTGACCTAAAAAATGTAAAATCTTTAAAAATAAATAAAAATATTTTGAGAGCAGAGACAGCCGCCATATCAATAATATCAATAATTAGTTTTAAAATTTTATCTCAATAGTTTATCTATTTTTTTAAACATATCTTTATATGCAGCATGATGACTTATACGATCTAAATATTTTCCATTTTTTAACAATAATACTGAAGAGCTGTGGTTTATTAAATAATTACCATCTTCAGTAAAAATTTTTTCAGATAAAACACCCCAAGATTGCGATAATAAAAAAACTTTTTTTGGATCACCCGTAATTCCAAATATTTTATTTTCAAATCCATCTAAATAATTTTTAATAATATCAGGTGTATCCCTTGTAGGGTCAATACTTACAAAAAACACTTTAAATTTTTCTTTTTTTCTTATCTCAAGTTCATTTATAACCAAATCTAAATTGTATAAAGTCATTGGACATATGTCAGGACAATTTGTAAATCCAAAAAATATTGCGGTTAATGGTCCATCAAATGATTTTTCTGTTATAGTTTTATCATTCACATCTTTAAGTGAAAATTCTGAACCTTTAAAGGATGCGACCATATCATCTTTTTGTTCCTTGATATTTAAAAAGACCGGAAGCATTAAAAATATAAATAAAAACAGACATCCAGATATTATTGTAATTGAAGTTTTTAATTTCATAGTTGATAATGCTTTATAAATGATTATATAAAATTTATGTCTAGTTTTTTAAAGAAAATTTTTGGCACAATTATAGAGAAACCATGGGAGGCTGAAAGAGCACAAGTTGATGATGCACACAGTGGTCAAACTTTTGATTTATCAGTTCAAAAATCAGCTGTAATAATCATCTTTGGTATTGCAACAGTCTTATTTAGCTTAATTTTTACGGGTTATATTTACAGTGTTCCACCTGAACAAGATACTAAATATTTATTAAAACCCAATCTGCTTTGGATAAATACTTTTATACTTTTTATAATTTCCTTTTACTTTAACAAGGTAACTAATGAATTAAAAAAATCTGAAGTAACAAATGTAAAAAAAAATTTATTAGTTATAGGAGGTCTGAGTTATCTTTTTCTATTTGGACAAGTGGCTTTTTGGATACAGTTGATGAAAAGTGGAAACTATGTACAAACAAATAATTATTTTTCCTCATTTTATATTTTTACAGCTCTTCATGGATTGCATTTACTTGGTGGACTTTTATTTTGGGGGAAAGTTGCTTCGAGAGTTTTAAAAACTAAAAGCGAAAAAATTTTAGATGAAGAAAAAAATATATCCGCACTTTCAATGTACTGGACGTTCCTGCTTGTGGTTTGGTTAGCTTTTTTTCTTATGATCTATGTTTTCAATGATGCATTCATCGAATGGTGTAAGACGCTTGTCGCTTAAAGAAATAACACTAGTATTGAACCAACTATAGCAATTACTAAAAGTAATTTATTTACTGACTTAAGATATCTCTTTGTTTCAGGTTTAACCCCGTCTTTTTTAAAAGCTCCAGCTCCGAGAGAGATCACTACATAAAATAACAAAACGAGAGCTAAAATAGCGATAAGTATCCCAAATTTCCCTAACATTTTTAGTCTTATATAGGCTAATTATAATCATTTGAAAGACATTTTGTCATAGGTTTTTATTAAATTTCTCTTATATAAAAATTCTCATGCACGCAGGTATAATTTTCTTTTTAGTAATTTTAGGGTCGGTTTTATTCCATATATTTACTCCATGGTACTGGACAGATATTGCTTCTAATTGGCAAGGTATGGACGATACTATAACTTTAACATTCTGGGTAGGAGGAGGAGTATTCGTAGCTGTCTGTTTATTTATGGTTTACTGTGTTTTCCGATATTCTTATAAAGAAGGAAGAAAGGCAGAATATAAACCTGAGGACAAAAAATTAGAGAAGATATTAACTTGGGCAACAACATTGGGTGTTGCTGCTTTACTTGCACCTGGTTTAATAATTTGGAATCAATATGTTAATGTGCCTAAGAATGCTCTAGAAGTTGATGTCATGGCATGGCAATGGGGATGGCAATATAGATTACCTGGTGAAGACGGAAAACTTGGAACAACTAAAGTTACAAATATTAATGATGAAAATCCGTTTGGAATCAATGTTGATGATCCGTTTGGTAGAGACGATATCCTTGTTCAGAGCGATTATATCAATTTAGAAAACAATAAGCCTGTAAAAATTTTATTGAGATCAGTTGATGTGTTACATAATTGGTATGTTCCACAATTTAGATCTAAAATGGATGCAGTACCAGGAATTGTAACATTTTACTGGTTTGAACCAAACAAAGTTGGTGAGTATGAGGTTTTATGTGCTGAGTATTGTGGAGTAGGTCATTATGCAATGAGAGGTGGGGTAGAAGTTCAAAGCACTGAGGATTATAATCAATGGTTATCTGAGCAAGAAACTTTCCAAGATTTAATTGCAAAACAAGAAAAACTAGAATTTGAAAATAAAAAAATAGTAAAGAACAATAATTTCATTTTAAACAAAGATATATATAAAGAGGAATAATTTATGTCAGACGAATACGAGAATAAATCGAGTTACCAAGCACAGTCTTCAGAAACAATTTCAGGAACTGGCTCAGGTGTTTCACCAGATATGGACTATGTGAGGCCAGCAGAAAATCCAGAGCAGGATTTGTATCATGCACATAGTTTTATTGAGAAGTGGGTATTTTGCCAAGATGCAAAGGTTATAGGAGTACAGTATTTTTTAACAGCTGTCTTTACAGGCGTTGTAGGTTTAATTTTGTCATGGTTGATGAGATTGCAATTAGGGTTTCCTGGTTTAGCAGGTTTTATAACTGCTGAACATTATTATCAATTTGTAACTATGCACGGGATGATAATGGTTGTTTATTTTTTAACTGCGTTATTCCTTGGAGGATTTGGAAATTATTTAATTCCATTAATGGTTGGTGCAAGAGATATGGTTTTTCCATATGTAAACATGTTAAGTTTTTGGATGTTCTTTGTAGCTGTAGCAGTTTTGATGGCTAGCTTTTTTGTTCCAGGAGGGCCAACTGGTGCGGGATGGACATTATATCCTCCTCAAACTATTTTGGAAGGAACTCCAGGCCATGGTTGGGGAATTTTATTAATGTTAATTTCTTTATCTCTTTTCGTAATAGGTTTTACGATGGGAGGTTTGAATTATATGATTACTATTCTTCAAGCAAGAACTAGAGGAATGACTCTTATGAGAATGCCATTAACTGTATGGGGTATATTTACCGCTACAGTCTTAGCGATGTTAGCGTTTCCTGCACTTTTAGTTAGTTCTATTATGATGACATTAGATAAGCTTTTGGGAACGAGTTTCTTTATGCCAACTATATTAAAAGCTGGTGAGGTTTTAGAGTATGGTGGAGGAAGTCCTATTTTGTTTCAACATCTGTTCTGGTTCTTTGGACACCCTGAAGTTTACATCGTGGCACTTCCAGCATTTGGTATTGTTTCAGACTTAATTTCAGTTCATGCAAGAAAAAATATTTTTGGTTATAGAATGATGGTATGGGCAATAGTTGGTATCGGTGCACTTAGTTTCTTCGTATGGGCACACCATATGTATGTAAGTGGAATGAACCCATGGTTTGGTTTCTTTTTTGCATCTACAACTTTGATTATTGCTGTTCCAACAGCTATGAAAGTTTATAATTGGATACTTACTTTATGGAGAGGTAACATAAGGATTAATACAGTTATGTTGTGGTGTTTAGGTTTCATTGTAACTTTCGTTAACGGTGGTATAACTGGAATATTTTTAGGTAACGTTTCTGTTGATGTTCCTCTATCAGATACGTATTTCGTAGTGGCTCATTTTCACATGGTTATGGGAATTGCTCCATTAATGGTGATTATGGGAGCAATCTATCATTGGTTTCCCCTAGTAGCAGGAAAAATGTTAGATGAAAAATTAGGTAAATGGCATTTTTGGACTACTTTCCTTGGGGCGTACTCTATTTATTTCCCAATGCATTATCTTGGATTTATCGGAGTTCCGAGAAGGTACTATGAAATGTATGATAGTCCATACATGACCTCGGGAGTTGGTCTTAATGAATTTATAAGCACTGCAGCATTTATAGTTGGTGCCGCTCAATTAATTTTGGTCTTTAATATAGTTAAAACAATGAAGACTGGTAAAAAAGCGGAGAAAAATCCGTGGAAAGCTAATTCGTTGGAGTGGTTTACTTCAACCGTTCCACCTGAGCACGGAAATTTTGGTGAAAGACTTCCAGTTGTTCACAGATGGCCATATGACTATAATGTACCTGGAGCAGAGGAAGATTACTTGCCTCAAACCGCAGCACCAAGTGAAGTTGCACATACAGAGGTAGAAAAAACATAATATAATAAAATGTCTGACCCAAAAATTGAAGGTTTTGAATTAGAAAAAGGGTTTAGGGGCATGGCCAAAGATACCGGCTCTGACCAAACCATGTTCAAAGGTGTTCATTGGGGAAAGGCTATGATGTGGATCTTTTTATTAAGTGATACATTTGTATTCAGTTGTTTCTTAATTGCATACATGAAAGGTAGGGCATCTACACCTGTAGAGTGGCCAAATCCAAGTGAAGTTTTTGCATTAGATGCTTTCGGTGTTCCTGTTCCTTTATTACTTATTGCACTAATGACCTTCGTTTTAATTACAAGCAGTGGAACTATGGCACTAGCTGTAAAATATGGCTACGAAAGAAACAGAAAGATGTGTGGATATCTAATATTAGCAACTGCTTTGGGCGGACTTACATTTGTAGGAATGCAAGCTTACGAATGGTCAAAATTAATACATGAAGGTGTTAGACCTTGGGAAAATCCATTTGGAGCAGCTCAGTTTGGATCATTTTTTTTCATGATTACTGGATTCCATGGGACACACGTATCAATTGGAGTTATATTTTTGTTTATTTATTGTTATAAAGTATTTGCGGGCCACTATGATGAAGGAAAAAGAGGCTGGTTTACTAAGATGAGGGGTGATTATGTAGAGGTTGAAATATTAGGACTTTATTGGCATTTTGTTGATTTGGTATGGGTATTTATCTTTGCATTCTTTTACTTGTGGTAATTTAAATTATGGAAGAAACAAAAAAAAAAAGTGATCAATCATCAACACATAAAATAGGTATATATTTATGGATTTGGGGACTTTTATTTGTATTAAGTTTCTTTTCATATTTAGTTGATTGGTATCAATTTCAAGGTTTATTGAGATGGTCATTAATTTTATTCTTTATGTTTTTAAAGGCAGGATTAATCATGGCTTTTTTCATGCACTTGTATTGGGAAAGATATGCGTTGGTAAATGTTTTGCTTTGGCCCATGACAGCAATAGTTTGTTTTGTAGCATTAATGGTTGCTGAGGGTAAGTATACTTTATTTTCTAGATTATTTTACTTTTTTGTAGGAGGATAATATGGATGGATATGATTATTTAGCAGGCTTTTTATTATTTTTTCTTTTCTTTATTTATATCGTTTGGTTTGGATTTACAGTAAAGGAAGAAAACCAAAAAGAAAAAGGTGATAACATAAAATTAAATCCATATGATAATATTCCAATACATAGAAAATTAATTGATAAAAAAAATCCTAAAGTGGGTTTATTTGATTTAGGTAATCATGTTTTGATTGCTGGTTTTATTCTTGTAGTAATTTTCATATCGCTTAATGTTGAGTAAAAGTGACAAGCAATATAATAAATAAGAGATCTGTTTTTGGAAATACTTTAACATATTTAAAATCATTTCTTCTTCTAATGAAACCTCGAGTGATGTCATTAGTGATCTTCACATGTGCAGTAGGTTTATTAACTTCTCCGGTAAGTGTTCCTTATTATAACTCGATAATCTCAATTTTTTTTGTTGCAGTTGGTGCTGGGGCTGCTGGGGCACTTAACATGTGGTATGAAGCAGATTTAGATAAATTAATGACTAGAACTTGTTTAAGACCGATTCCAACTGGGAAATTAAACAAAAACCAGGCATTGATATTTGGTATTGTCTTATCTTTGTTATCAATTGTAGGATTATACTATTCGTCAAACTTATTATCGGCAGTTATTCTATTTATAACGATCTCTTTTTACGTCTTTATTTACACAATATGGTTAAAAAGAAAAACTCCACAAAACATTGTTATAGGTGGGGCATCAGGAGCATTGCCGCCTGTAATAGGATGGACAATAGCAAACAATAACCTTGCTCTAGAGCCAATAACGTTATTTTTAATAATATTTTTTTGGACACCATCACATTTTTGGGCGTTAAGTTTATTTAAAGCTGATGACTATAAAAAAGCAAATATACCAATGTTACCGTTAACAAATGGCATTGAAAATACAAAGATAAATATATTAATTTATTCAATCTTAATGCTGCCAGTTGTTATAGCGCCATACCTGATTGGATTTGTAGGCAATATGTATCTTATATCTTCTTTATTACTAACATTTTATTACATATTTATTTGTTACGAGCTTTATAGTTTTAAAAAAAATAAATTTGAAATTTCTCAAGCAAAAAAAGTCTTTTCTTACTCTATTCTTTACTTATTCTTACTTTTTGTATTATTCCTTGTAGATAAAATATTTTAGTTGTAGAAGTTTTTCTAATCCATGAATTATATAAGTACTAGAAATAATAGCAAAAAAGTGTCTTTTGAACATGTCTTTTTAAAAGGTCTGTCTGAGGATGGTGGTCTTTTTATACCATATAAATTAAAAAAATTTGATCATAAAGAATTAGAGGATCTATCAAATTTAAATTACAAAAATCTTGCATTTAATATTATAAAATTATTTACTGGGGATTTCATTAGTGAGCTAGAATTAAAAAATTTGGTTAATAAATCATATGAAAATTTTAGAGATAGCAATGTTGTAAGAATAAATAAAATTAATAAAAATTATTTACTAGAACTATTTCATGGTCCAACTCTCGCTTTTAAAGATATTGCTATGCAACTTATTGGTAATTTTTACGAATATTACCTAGAGAAGAGTAATAAAAAAATTAACATTATAGTTGCCACTTCAGGTGACACCGGCGCAGCTGCAATTGATGCGATCAGAGGAAAGAAAAATATTAATATCTTTGTATTGCATCCAAACAACAAAATCTCATCAGTACAAAGAAAACTTATGACAACTATTGAGGACGATAATGTATTCAACTTAGCAATTAATGGTAATTTTGATGATTGTCAAAATTTAGTTAAATCTATGTTTTCTGATACTGGTTTTGCGAACACTATAAATATGTCAGGAGTAAATTCTATAAACTGGGCGAGAATAGTTGCACAAACAGTTTATTATTTTTATTCATACTTTCAAATAGGAAAACAGAATTTGTCCTTTTCTGTACCAACTGGGAATTTTGGTGATGTATATGCAGGTTATATTTCTAAACAGATGGGTTTACCTATAAGTAAATTTATAGTTGCTACAAATCAAAATGATATTTTGCACAGAGCAATATCAAATGGTGATTATAAATCAAATAAAGTTAAGGAGACTATATCTCCAAGTATGGATATTCAAGTTGCTAGTAACTTTGAGAGATTACTTTACGATTTATATGATAAAAATTCTCAAAACGTAATAAATATAATGAAGAGTATAAAAGATAATTCATTTAAAATTGAACAGGATAAACTAAAAGACTTAAGGAATGATTTTGACTCAGAAAGTTTAAATGAAACTGAGGTTATTAATACAATAAAAAAATTTTATGAAGAATATAATATTGTTATTGACCCTCATACAGCCATAGGAGTGGGTGCCGTTGAAAAACTAAATCTAAGTGATGTGGTTATTTTATCAACTGCTCATCCTTGTAAATTTCCTATGGCAATAGAAAAAGCAATATCAAAAAAAGAAAAACTACCTGAAAGCCTTAATTATATTAACGATAAAGAAGAAAAATTTGAGGTGGTTCCAAATAATTTAGAAAAAGTCAAAGACTATGTATTAAGATCAATATGAAATTAAAAATAAATGATCAAATACCAGATACAGAAATCTTCCAATTAGTTAATGGGGAGCCTAAAAAAAGTCAATTAATAGATATTTTAGGAAAAGATAAAATTGTTTTATTTGCACTTCCTGGCGCGTTTACATCTACTTGTTCTAAACTTCATTTACCAGGCTTTGTTGCTAATGCCGGGAATATAAAAGCGAAAGGAATAAAAGATATATTCTGTTTATCTGTGAACGATCCGTATGTAATGAATGCTTGGGGAGAAGCAAACAATATAGGTAATAAAATCAAAATGTTGTCTGATCCGTATTTACTTTTTACAAAAGCTATTGGTGCTGAGGTAGATAGAAATGCAAAAGGCATGGGTATTAGATCAAATCGATATGCAATGGTGATTGAAAATTTGAAAATATTGAATGTTCAAGTTGAAAAAGAGACTAAACTATGTGGTCTGTCCTCAGCAGAGACTATCTTAGATATCCTTTAATTTTTGTTAAATTTTTCCAAGCGCTCAAATTAATTGTTAGCTGAAGACCGAGCCAGTAGATCTACCTGATTATTTAATTCATCGGCTGAATGTGCTTTTACCCAAATCCATTCTATGTCAAATGCGTTTGATAGATCATCAAGCTCTGTCCAAAGGTTTTTATTTTTAACTTCTTTTTTATCTGCGGTTTTCCAACCATTTTTTTTCCAGTTATGTATCCACTCTGTTATTCCAGACTTAACATATTTAGAATCAGTAAAAATCTGAACTTTAGAGCCTTGTGGTATCTTTTTTAGAGCCATTATTGGCGCTGTTAATTCCATCTGATTATTTGTTGTGTTTTCTTTGCTACCTTTAATTTCTATTCTTCTGCTATCATTTATTATTATAGCAGCCCAACCTCCTTTACCAGGGTTCTCTAAGCAAGATCCATCCGTATAAACTTTTATCATCTTAAGTACTCACTAAATTTGTTAATATTTTTATGAAAATACAACTTATCTATATATTCTCTTGGATTTTTTTTCTTAATCATTGCATTTTTTGGTGTATTTAAATAATCATAAGCTCGCGTTAAAAGATACCTTAAAGCTGAACCTTTGCACAAAGTATTAAATGTATTTTTTTCATTTTTCGTCAAACTTCTTTTGGTTTCATATCCCTTTATCAAGTTATAAGATTTTTTTTTGTTAAGAACAAATTTATTTTTTTTCTTATCAAAACATAAAGCATTTACACAAGTTGCTAATTCATATGCATAATAATCTGTGCAAGAAAAATAAAAATCAATAAAACCATAAAATTTTTTTTTGTAAAAAAAAATGTTATCGATAAATAAGTCAGAATGTATAATGCCACTTGGTAATTTTTTAGGCCAATTTTTCACCAATTTATTAAGATCGGACTTCATATTTATCTTCAAATTTTTTGAGAATTTATTAATTCTTTTGTCAATCGTATTTAAAATTTTATACAATGACCTAATAGACAAAGAATTTTTTCTATTGATTTTTAGTTTTTTAGTTGCTTTGTGCAGTTCAGCAACATTTTTACCAATTTGCTTACAGTCAGACGGGCTTAGTTTTTTTTTATCTCCACCTTTAAGAAAAGTAACTAAGCAAGCTTTTTTGTTTCTTATTTTGAAAAGATAAGCTCCTTTTATATTTTTTATTGGGCTAGGGCATACAATTTTGAGTTTTGAAAGCTCTTCCATTAAATTCATGAAAAAGGGTAAATCTTTACTATTTACTCTTTTTTCAAAAATTGTAAGAACAGTTTTTTGATTTTTAAATTGTATATAATAATTAGTGTTCTCTATACCTTTTTTTATACCGTGATAATTTATTATTTTACCTAATTTGAAACTATTCTCAATTTTACTAATATCTGCCTTGTTAATTTTAGTAAATACAGCCATTAATTTAATTTACCAGGAATTTTAAAAGTAACATCTTCTTTTATGACCTCAGTTTTTTCAATTTCAATTTGATATCTCTTTTTTAAATTTTTAATAAATTCTTCGACTAGTATTTCAGGCGCCGATGCACCGGACGAAATACCAATAGTTTTGCAAGCATCAATCTTATCAAATGGAATTTCACTTTCTGAATGGATAAGTAAAGAATTTTCACATCCAGACTTTTTTGCCACTTCGACTAATCTTACAGAGTTTGATGAATTCCTACTTCCAATTACAAAAAACATATCACAGAAACTTGCAATTTTTTTAACTGCGGATTGTCTGTTAGTTGTAGCATAACAAATATCATCTTTTTTTGGTTCTTTAATTCTTGGAAATCTTCTTTTTAGTTCAGTTATTATCTCTTTAGTGTCATCTACTGACAATGTCGTTTGTGTTACGTATGCTAGTTCTTTATTAGATATATTTTGGTAATTTTTCGCATCATCAACACTTTCTATAAGATCAATACCACCATTTTCAATCTGTCCCATTGTTCCTATAACCTCAGGGTGGTTTCTGTGTCCTATTAATAAAATGTGATCTCCTTTTCTATTAAGGTTTTCAGCTTCTCTATGAACTTTCGTTACAAGAGGGCAGGTAGCATCAATATATTCCATCTTTAAATTACTAGCTTGTGCTGGAATAGATTTAGGCACACCATGGGCTGAAAAAATAACAGGTCTTGATTTGTCCTTTATTTCATGAAGCTCTTCAACAAATATAGCACCTATTTTTTTTAAACTTTCTACAACGTGTTTGTTATGAACTATTTCATGTCTCACATAAACTGGCGAACCATACTTTTCCAAACTTTTTTTAACAATCTCTATTGCTCTGTCTACTCCAGCACAAAAACCCCTTGGGGATGCCAAATATACTTTTATTAATTTATCTCTCATTTTTTTCTTCTCTAAAAAACGGTATTAAAAACACGATACAAGCAATTAAAAAAAATAAACTTCCAAACATAGCCCAAAAATTACCAATACTTGATATGGTAAAACCAATTGCGGATATTACAAATAAAATCCAACCAAACAAATTTATATTTTTATTTTTCATTTTTCTCGATTAAATATTCAAGTAATATATGTGGAAATGTTAATGACGCCAATCCAATAAAAATTACTTTATATACGGCATCATTTAATTCAAAAAAGTTATTAAGACTGTAAATAGATGCCAAATATAGGACAGCTGTTATTAATGTAAGTGGCAAAGCTTTTTTTAAAAATTTTGAAAATCCTGTGCTAAAATTTTTATCTAATTCAAATATAAGCGTTAGACTGTGTCTAATTGAGTGCAAAAAACAAAAATAAATTGTAAATGCCAATATTGGATTAAGAAAGTAATTTATTAACATAATAGATAAAAAATCCATAATTGATAGTGTGCTATCATCAATATTTTTAAATTTTGATAAAGTCAATCCTGATAAGAAACTTAAAAAAATTAATAGAAACAAAATTTCTTTAGAAATCACAAATTCTGAAAACAAATTAAAATTTAGCATTAAAAAAATTTCATTCGTTTTGTCATAATTAAAGAACAGTGGAGCAGTGATAACTAAAGAGCCTTTTAAAAGAAACAGTATATCTTTCTCAAAACCTATGATTTCTGATTCATAAACTGTGTCTTCTTTTCCAAAATGGTAACTTGCAATTAAAAGAAAAATTATTAGTAAAAATGTTGGTAACAATATCCATAACAAAATTACAAATATTGATAAACAAATATAAGAAAAATAAAATTTTTCTATTTGTTTTATTTTATAAATCTTTAATAATTTTTTCCCCTTTAAATTGTCTAAAGATCCATGTGATATCCCCAATGACATGATTAAGAATAAACAAAAGAGTAAAAAGTTTTGATTTTGAATAAAAGTTATAGCAGACAATATAATACATAAATTAAAAAAAATTAAAGAGTGTATAAAATCAATTTTTTTTGACATCTCTAAATTAGCTCTTTAATAAAAATCATTTTAGGCATTTTCATAATTATATGCATATCGTCAATAAAATTGCTCTTATTAGATAAAAATTTCACAACCTTTTCATTGTTTGCAGTAAACATATTATAAAAAATTCCAGGCATTAATTTTGGATTTCTATATAAAACCTTTAAGAATATATTATCCAAATATTGATATTTTTTTCCGATTTGGAAATTTTTAATCTTGGCTATATTTTCGAAATTTTTACATATATATTTACTGTGTTCTTGAATATTTAAAAACGTATAACCAGTGCTAAGTCTGGTCATACCTCCTGCAGTACCAATAGAAATTTCATTATCTTTTTTAGTTATTCTTTGATTAAAAAGAGGAATTTTACCTTTTTCTCTATATTTAATTTTATAATTTTTAATATTTAATTTTTTCTCTATATAATTTACTAATTGTTCTTCATAATTTTTTTCAGTTTCATCTTTCATATTTGATAACCAAGTAGTCTCAACAAGTGCTTTTCTATTATCAAATGGGAGTGTATAAAAAAAATGAACACTATTTTTTTGATCACAATCAAAATCCATAAGGTTCATAATTTCACTATCAAATATTTTTTTTTCTACCTCTATCTCAAAGCCCGCAAAATGTTGCCAAAGATCGTCTTTTTTAGGGGTAGTATTTGCCAAACTATTAAATATAAATGATTTGCTTGTGTTTAAGTTCTCTATTGTTTTTAAAAAGTAAATATTTTTATTTTTACTTAATTCAGCAATTATTTTTTTATAAAATAGCCCACTATCTATAGTTTGATATGGCGTTTTAGAACAATTAATATAATTAGTCTTACTTGAAATATTAATTGAAAACTCTTTCCAACTTTTAATAACACAATCTTCAAAATTGTGTGGATTGACTTTCCAAAATGACCACGTTTTATCTCTTTCATAAATTTCTCTAGGCTCAATTATAGCCAAAGTTTTATTCTTAATTTTATTATTTATTTGCAATTCATAAGCAAGAGATAAACCTGCGCAACCACCACCTATGATAATGTAATTAAAATCTATCATCTAAATTTATTTCTCTCCTTATATTAATGTGATGAAAATCAAGATTATGCTTATCAGGTTTCAAAAATAGTAATAAAATAAAATCGTAAATACTTAAAAAAGTTTCTTTTACTTTTCCTATTTTTGTGACAAATATTTTTCCTGATCGTTTATAATCTTCAAAATCTCTTTTCTTTATAATCTCATTCCCAATTTGTCTATAAACACGCCTAGCTACTAAAATTGCAAATCTACAAGAAATAGGTATTTCACTAATTGATCTAAATGAACTATTATAGAAAGTATCAGCTAATTTTATTGTTTCCTTAATTTTGTTAAAATTATTATCAATATACTTTCTGTTTCTTCCCGAATCTTCAATTACATCTCTAGCAATATTTGTTAATTGCATGGCAATTCCTAAATCAATTGCTGAAGTTAATGCCAAATTTGACTTAACTTTTAATATTTTTGCCATCATTAATCCTACTGTTCCTGCTACTCTATATGAATAAATTAATAAATCTTTCTCATTACTTAATAAAACTTTTTCCTGCAAATCGGTTTCAATCCCATCGAATAAATCGTCTATTATTTTTGTAGATATAGAAAACTCATTAATTAGTTGCCACATATTTTTTATTTTAATTGAACTAAAGTCTTTTTCATAAAATCTTTTTTTAAAATCTTTAAAATTTTTCTTCTTACTATCTAAGTTATCCTCTTCATCAGCGATATTATCTACAGTTCTACAGAAATCATACAAGGTTGAGCAATTATTATACTTTGATTTTGGTAAAAAAAATCCAGCCCAATTAAAAGACTTTGCGTAGATTGATAGGTAATTTTGTGACATTAGATAATTTTATCTAATACTTTTGCTGAAGACAGAACACCAGGAACGCCCGCTCCTGGATGAGTGCCAGCTCCTACAAAATATAATCCTTTGCATATTTCGGATTTATTATGAAATCTAAAATATGCTGATTGACTAAATTTAGGCTGAATCGAAAATCCAGATCCATATTTTGTATTTAATTCGCTTTCAAAATAATCAGGAGTTAAATAAAAATCTTCAACAATATTTTCTTTTAATTCTGGAAGTAAATGATTTTGCATTTTTTCTATTACTAGATTTTTCATTCTTTCACCTTCGTCGCTCCACTTTATTTTAGATTGATTATTTGGCACTGGAACTAAAACATAAAAGCAGTCGTGTCCTTCAGGTGCCATCGATTTGTCAGTTGCTGAAGGTCTATGGAGATAATAACTAATGTCGTCGTTTAATTTTTTTTTATCAAATATATCATTTAGGTGCTCTTTGTATTTGTTCCCAAATTTAATTGTGTGATGAGCTACTTTCTCATAAACTTTTTTTGTACCAAAGTAATAAACAAATAATCCCATTGAGTAATCCATTCTTTTTCTTTTCCATTCAAATAAGGAATTTTTTTTGTTATTTATCAATTGATCGTAAACATTTGGTGGATCTGCATTACATATCACATTATCGGCATTTAATTTGTGTGAATTATTAATTTCTACAGATGTAATTTTTCCATTTTGCATATAAAATTTAGTTGCCTCGGAATTTTTAATAATTTCAATTTTTTCTTCTAACATTAATTTCTCTAGCCCCTTAATTATTGCACCAGTACCACCCATTGAATAATGAATTCCCCATTTCTTTTCTAAGTATAAAATAAGTCCATAAATAGAAGTCGTGGTAAATGGATTGCCTCCAACTAATAAAGGATGCATACTCAGCATTCTTCTTAGTTTTTCATTTTCAACATATGATGAAACCAAAGAGTAAACAGACTTATAACTCTTAAGGCTGAACAAGGATGGCAATTGTTTCATCATGAAAAGTGGTTTATCAAAAGGTACATCTGATAATTCAGTAAAACCTTTGTCAAAAATTCTTTTTGTAAAATCTACTAGCTTAATATATCCACTCAAATCTTTTTTACTTATTTTTTCTATTTGGTCTCTCATTGAATTTTCATTCCCTGAATAGTCAAAGCTAAATCCATCTTCAAAGACAAACCTATACCAAACATCTAATGGCTTTATTTCGATATAATTTGATGGATCTTTATTAAACATTTCAAATAATTCATAGATTAAATGTGGGGCCGTTATTACAGTTGGACCTCCATCAAATTTAAATCCATTCCTCTCAAAAACTCTAGCTCGGCCACCTAAATCATTATGTTTTTCAACTAATGTAACGTCGTGTCCTTTAGCTTTAAGTCTTAAAGCTGCAGCAATACCACCAAAACCTGAGCCGATTACAATTGATTTCATAACGTCAATTTATATTATTTTAAAAAAAAGTAACGAAATTACTTTCTAGGAATTTATTTTTTTTATTTGTTCTTTTGTTTCTTTAAGATTTTTTGCAAATAAAGCATCTAATTTTGTTTTATCAACCGAACTAGTAATCACTTTTTTTACCGAGTCTATAGCAATTTTGATTGACGTATTCTTTATATCTTTAATAGCGTTGTCTTTCATTTGGTTTATTTTATTTTGAGCCAAATTCTTTTTCAATTCTGATGATTTATGAAATTTATCATTCATTTCAATAATCAAACGCTCTGCATCACTTTTGGCCTCCTCGATTATTCTCTTTTTTTCTTTTTCTGCACTATCCAGTTTATTTTTTGCTTTAACTAGAAGTTCTTTTGACTCTGTTCTAAGTTTTTCACTCTCATCAATTTCCTTTTTAATATCAACAATCATTTTAGTCAAAAGATCGTTAACTTTTTGTGGAACTTTTAAATAAACTAATCCAACAAAAAATATAACAAATGATATTGCTACCCAAAATGTTGCATCAAACTCCATAATATTTGCCTTTTTCTTTTTTGGATAAATCCTCAACTATTGCTGAAATATTACTTTGATTAACATCTGCTCCAATTAATTGTTTTAGTAAATCTGAAGATGTACTTATAGCAATTTGATTAATTGTTTCTGGAGAGCGTTTTCTTAATTCATTTATTTCAATTTCAACAGCTTTTATCTCAGAGTTAATTTCGTCTTCAAGTAGTTTTTTTTTGTTATTTATATCCTCACTTATCTTTTTCTTAGCTTCATTTAAAATATTTTTTGCTTGGACTTTGCTGTTATAAATAATTTTGTCAAACTCTTTAATTTTATCCTCGCTTTCTTGTCTCTGCTCTTCTGCTTTTTCAATATTTTCTAATATTTGTGACTTTCTATTCTCCAAGTTAGAACTGATATTGGGTAAGATAAATTTTGATAAAATAAAAAATAATAAGCTGAAAGTGAATATTAACCAAAATATTTGAGAAAACCAAAATTCAGGGTCTAGTTGAGGCATACCTCCACTTTCTGCACTTAAAGCTGTCGTAACTAAAGTGCAGTATAAAGTTATACTAAATAAAGTTTTCTTAGTAAACATCAACTATATTAAAATGCAAATAATATAATTAATGCAACAACTAATCCAAACAAACCAGTAGCTTCGGCTAATGCAAAACCTAAAAGTAAATTAGGAAACTGTTTTTGTGCTGCAGACGGATTTCTCATAGCTCCAGATAGGTAATTACCAAAAATAATTCCTATTCCAACACCCGCTCCTGCTAGTGCAATCGCTGCTAATCCTGCACCTATCATTTTTGCTGCTTCTAATTCCATTATATCCTCCTTTTATTTAATGGTGTAAATTTAATGCATCATTTAAGTATATGCATGTTAAAATTGCAAAAACATATGCTTGAAGAAACGCAACTAGAATCTCTAGCCCTGTAAGTGCAACTGAAAAACTTAGAGGCAACCAGCCTCCGACTATGCCTAAACTAACTACAAAACCTCCAAAAACCTTCATCATTGTATGTCCAGCCATCATGTTTGCAAATAATCTTACCGACAAACTTATTGGTCTGCTAAGATATGAAATTATTTCTATAACAACAATAAGTGGCAATAAAACTATTGGCACTCCACTAGGCACAAACAATTTTAAGTAACCTAACCCATGTTTTAAAAATCCTATAATTGTTACTCCTATAAATATAAAAGCTGCCAATACAAATGTTACTATAATGTGACTTGTGACAGTAAAAGAATAAGGTATCATACCCAACATATTACAAAACAAAACAAACATAAAAAGTGAAAATATGAATGAAAAATAAGGTTTAGCCTTAGTTCCAGCGGTATCACTTATCATCTTTGAAATAAAACTATAACTTAACTCAGCTAATAATTGAATTTTGTTAGGTATTATAATGTTTTTTTTTGAACCAAGTTTGAATATTATTAAGACTGTTAATGCACTTAAAACCATAAACAAACTAGCGTTAGTAAATGATAAATCTATATCACCTAATTTAATTTCGGGTCCAATTCTGTAAACGTTGAATTGGTACATTGGATTTGTCGCCATAAAATTTTTCTATTTTTGCAATTTTTTTGCAGATCTAATTACATTCATTATTCCAGCAATCACTCCTACAAAAAAAAATAATAAAATTAACCATGGTTTAGTACCAAACCATTTGTCTAAAATAAACCCAATAATTGTCCCAACCGCAACTGCAGATACTAGTTCTGTACTCATTTTGAAGGCTTGTCCTATATTTGAAGAGGGTTCTTGGTTTTTTTTTTCTAATTTATTTTTAGCCTTCTCTTTTGCAATTTTAAGGCGAGTTTTAAACTGATTTTCTGGCATGTCATGCGACCATACTTTCTGCTTTTTGCAAGTCAACCGCAACTAATTGACTAATACCTTTCTCTGGCATTGTTACACCATATAGCCTATCCATTTTTGACATAGTTAGTGCATGATGAGTTACAATTATAAATCTTGTCGAAGTAATCTTGGTTAGTTCATCCAACAAATTACAAAATCTGGTTACATTAGCATCATCTAAAGGAGCATCAACTTCATCTAAAACACATATTGGAGATGGATTGGTTAAAAAAACTGCAAATATAAGTGATAATGCTGTTAAAGCTTGCTCGCCACCTGAAAGTAGTGTGATTGATTGCAGCCTTTTTCCTGGAGGACTAACAAGCATCTCAAGTCCAGCGTCTAAAGGATCATCAGAATCTACCAGCTCTAATTTTGCGTTGCCTCCATTAAAAAGTTTTGTGTAAACCTCATTGAATTTTCTATTAACTTTCTCAAATGCATTTAATAATCTTTCTCTACCTTTTTGATTTAATTCGTTAATACTCTCTTTCAACTTTATAATTGCACTTACTAAGTCTTGTCTATCTTTTTCCATTTTTTTAATTTCATTTTCATATTTACTTGTCTCCTCATCAGCTCTTAAATTGACAGATCCTAATTTATCTCTTTGTCTTTTTTTCTCATCAAGTAACTCTTCTTGTGTTAACGCATCCGGAAATTCATTTTCTTTTTCTAAATTAGAATAATTTAATAATTCACTCTCATTTAAACTTAGCTCATCTTGCACTCTGTCCAATAAGTCTTGTCTTCTTTTGTTTAAGCCTTCGACTGTTGCTCCAGAACTAGCTTTTCTTTCTCTAATTTCTATTGAACTTTCCTTAGTAAAATTCAAATTTTTTCTTAACTCAGAAATTTTTTCATCCAGATCACTTATTTTTAATTCATTTGCACTTTTTTCTTGTTCAGAAATTCTCAAATTTTCAGAAATTTTACCTTTCTTCTCCGCTTGTGATTGAGGTTGGCTCTCGAATTCTTCTAATTTGTCGTTAAACTTTATTTTTCTTTCTTCAAGCTCATTAACCATTTTCTCTGAATTAATTGTCAAATTTTTCCAACTCTCAATTTCAGTCTCTATCGTTTTGATTCTTTGACTTCTTTTAATAGAATCTTTTTTAATATTTTGATTTCTACTATAGCTATCTGCATATTCTTCAATAAGGTTTTTACATTCATCTAAAAGCAAGATAGCTTCACCATTTTTATTTGATTTTATTAATTCCTTAATATTTTCAATTTCGTGCTGAAGTTTATTTTTCGAATTATTTAAATCTTCACTAGATTTTTTCTCCGTCTCGTAATATTTTGAATCTATATCAATTAATTCACTTTTTTCTTCTTTTAGTCTTTTCTCATTTGAGTTGGCATCAATAATAATACTTTTTTCTCGATCTTTATCCTCAGAAATCATTTTAAGAGAATTTTTAATGTTTTCCATTTCATTTTTTATTCTCTCATTTTCTTCATCAATATTTTGTAATTCTAAATTTAATCTTTGTATCTTTGACAGATCTTCCATATTCTTTTCTCTAATAGGATTAACTTTTTCTAAATTTAAATCTATTTCGTCTTCAATTTTCGCTAATTCAGTATTAAACTTTTCAACTTCTTGTTCTGCCTCTAGATTAATCTCATTTTCAATTTTTATCTCTCTATCTATTTCTCTTAATTTTAAAAAATATAAGCCAGCTTCAATTTTTTTTATCTCCTCTGAAATTAATTTATATCTCTGAGCCTCCTCTGCCTGCTTTTGTAAATTAATCAATTGTTTTTCTTGTTGTCTTCTTAATTCATCTGCTCTTTTGAGATTATTTTCAGCCGCTCCAAGTCTTAATTCCGCCTCGTGTCTTCTTACATGTAATCCCGCAATACCTGCCGCCTCTTCTAATATAGCTCTTCTATCTGCTGGTTTTGCAGTCACAAGAGCTCCAATTCTTCCTTGACTAATTAACGATGGTGAATGTGCTCCTGTTGATAAATCTGCAAAAAACATTTGAGCATCTTTTGCCCTAACTTCTTTATCATTAATGTAAAATTTAGAACCTTTATCTTTTTCTATTTTTCTTCTTATCTCTATTTCATCTAATTCCTTAAATTTTGCAGAGCCATCTTTATTATCGTTTGTCAAATTTATAGATACTTCAGCTAAATTTTTTGAGGGTTTATTAGAGGTGCCTGAAAATATTACATCCTCCATTCCTGATCCTCTCATACTTTTTGCAGATGTTTCACCCATACACCACCTCAATGACTCTACAATGTTTGATTTTCCACATCCATTAGGCCCAACAATTCCTGTTAAACCTTCTTTTATGTCAAAAGTAGTTTTTTCGGCGAAAGATTTAAATCCGTTTATCTGGATTTTTTTAAACTCCATTCAATGAGTTATATCATTTTTTCTAAAGTTTTTTTTAAATTTTTATAATTAAGCTTTTTATCGAACTTTTTATCATTTATTATAAGGGTAGGTGTTGACTGTATGTTATATTTCTTTGCACCATCGATTCGCTCCTCTAAAATATGGTCCTCTAAATTTTTGTTATTAACACACTTTTCAAAATCAAGATTGAAATTGCTATCTTTTAAACTATTTTTTAAATTACTATTAATCTCAAGAATATTGTTACCTTTAATCCATTGATTTTGTCTTTTATATAAATAATGCAGAATTTTTGAGTCTCCATTATTTTCACAATGTGCAATTTTTGAAGCGTTCAGAGCAGAGAGATCTAGTGGAAAATTTCTAAATTCAATATTAATTAATCCGGTATCAATAAATTCTTTTTTAAGTTCTGGATAAACTTTTGTATGAAAGTCTCCACAGAATCTGCAAGTTAATGATTCATAGGCAATTATTTTAATTTTTGCATTTTTGTCTCCCTCTATAATGGGTACAATATTTTCAGCGATAGCTAAAGTTTTAAAATTTAGAAATATTGTAATTATAATTAATACGAAATTTTTCATCTACTTTTAAAAATATCACTCATTTTTTTCAAAGATTTTTTAATGTCATCATTTTTTATAGTATTAATTTTTTTCGAAAATTTGTTTTTTGTCACAACCATTATTTTATCTTTTTTTGTATTTAAAGACACTCCATCAAATGTTTTAATTCTAATATCGTTTACAACATCATACCCAAAATAATAATTTATTTTGTCAATTATTTGTTTTTTTGAGTATTCAACATCAACTTCATGTCCGTGTTTTACCATTATATTCAAACTTTTGCCTTTAAAATTAGATTTTTTGTAAGATTTTGGGTAACAAATATTAAACAAATCTTTACCTACTAAATATTTCCAATTATCCAAAGTTTTGGAATAAATTTCTCCCTTTTTAGAAATTATTTTTTTAATTTTTGTGGGTAAAGTGTTTTTAAATAATCTTAATCCTTGAATAGAGTTATATCTCTGCTTAGTATTAAATTTCATATGACTACTTTGAACATATCAAATAAAATTTTAAATTGGTATGATAATAACAAAAGAGATCTTCCTTGGCGTCATCCCAAATCAAAAGAACAGTCTCATTATTATACTTTAATCAGTGAATTTATGTTGCAACAAACTCAGGTAAAAACAGTAATACCATATTTCAAAAAATTTGTTTATGAAATACCAAATATAAATAGTTTATCTGAAGTAGATGATAGAAAGTTGCTCAAATTATGGGAGGGTTTGGGCTATTACTCTAGAGCAAAAAACCTTAAAAGGACCGCAAAATTAATTTTAAAGAGAACAAAGAAGCATCTACTACCAGATACATTAAAAGACTTAAAGGAATTACCCGGTATCGGTGATTATACCTCAAGAGCTATATTAGCTTTAGAGTATAACCGAAAAGTAATTCCATTAGACGGTAATATTGAAAGATTAATTAAAAGAATTTTTTATTTGAGGAAAATTAACGAAATAAAAAAAGAGAACTTAATGCTAAAAACACATTTACTCGGATACTCATCCAGGCAAAGAGATTACGTGCAGGCATTAATGGAATTAGGATCTTTAATATGTAAACCGTCCGACCCTTTATGTAATAATTGCCCTATAAATAATAAGTGTGCTTCGTTTAAACTAAAAGATTTTAAAATTTTAAAAAAAATAAAAAGTAATAAAGTAAAATATTTTAAAGCTGACATTTACTGTAGCAAAGAAAAGACATTTCTAATTAAAAATAATAAATTTAATTTTTTAAAAAATCTTTTAATTTTTCCAATGAATGAGATAAAGGCTATAGAATATAATTCGTCTAAAAGTAAAAAATTTCAAATTAAAATTTCTAATATGAATATGAAAATTTTAATAAATAAAAATAATAAAATTCCGAATAAAAAAGGAACAATCGTCAATTATAATAAAATAGGCAATGCTATTATACCCTCTTTCACGAAAAAAATATTTAATGTAGCTTTAAGTCAATAATGAAAAAAATTTTGATTATTGGAGCAGGAATTTCTGGACTTTACTTGGCTAACCTTCTGGAAAAAAATGGAAACTATGATTATAAAATTTTAGAAAAAAAAAAAGTTTTTAATTTACAGGAGGGATATGGCATACAGCTTTCAGTTAATGGTGTTAAATTATTAAATGAAATAGGATTTAGACAAATAGCTATACACGACATCAACTACCCTAGAAATATAAATTTTTATAATTCAAAAAATCTTAAATTAATTTCTAAGATTGAAATTTCTAAGTTTAATAATAATCAAAATTTTTATACTACGATTAAAAGGTCAGTTTTAATTAATTTTTTATTAAAAAATATACCGAAAGAAAAAATAATTTTAAATACAGATATAGAAAGTATTGATCAAAATGATCAATTTAAAATTAATATTAAGAATAATGTTTCAGAGATATCCGATTATTTAGTGATATGTGACGGTGTATTTTCTAGTAGTAGAGAAATGGTTTTAAAACAAATCAAAAGTATTAAATTTTACAATTCTGTTGCAATAAGAGGAAATTTAAAAAATATTGAGAATAATGATGTTTCATTATATTTGGGACCAAATTTCCATTTTGTTACATATCCTGTGAACCAAAGTAATGAAGCAAATTTTATATCTATAATAGCAGAAAAAAATTTAGAGAAGATTAAAAATGGAAATAAAAATATAATAATTAAAGAATTCATTGATATTTTATCAAAAAATTCCGTATTTAATTTTAAAGATAATCTTGAGAATATCTCTATATATCCAATTTTTGTAAGCAGTAAATTTGATAAACCGAAAAATAAAAAAATTTTTTTATCAGGAGATGCATTATATGCTCTTCCACCCTCATTCGCTCAGGGAGCATCTCAATCAATAGATTCTGCATATGAGGTTTTTAAAAATTTAGAGGGCATTAGTGATAATTATTATGAAAGTAGAGAAGAGAAAATAAAGCAAATTAAATCAAGATCCGAATTTAATCATTTTGCTTTTCAGGTCTCAAATCCAATAACAATATTTTTTAGAGACATTGCGTTGAAGTTTCTTTCAAAGAATAATAGTTTCTTAGAAGGTTATTTAGGCAAGGTTTATAGATAAGCTTTTATTGATAAATCTTTGCCTCAAGTCATCAATTAAAATTGTATTTTTACCATCTTGATAGTGCCAATAAGTCCAACCATTATAACTTTCGGTACCCATTATTTGTGCAGCAACTTTATGAATAGAACCTTCTGCATGTTTATATTTTATACTACCGTCAACCATAATTTTAGCACTAACTTTCTTCTTTTGATCAAAAAGCATTGAACCTGGTTTTAAGATTCCCATCTCTACCAAAGATCCAAATGCAATTCTTGGCTTTGATTTATTGTTTTCAATTGTATCTAAACTTTCATCATCAATCTTCTTAGTTTTGCTAATTCTCTCTTGGGCCGCTAAAAAATAATTCTTATCTCTCTCAATACCAAAAAATTCTCTACCTAATTTTTTTGCAACTACAGCAGTGGTTCCAGTTCCTAAAAATGGATCAAAGATTGAATGACCTTTATTTGTTGTGGCTAGTATTATTCGATGAAGTAAAGATTCGGGTTTTTGTGTAGAATGAACTTTTTTTCCGTTCTTTTTTAACCTTTCCTTGCCACTGCAAATAGGTAAAAGCCAATCAGATCTCATTTGTAAATCATCATTTAAACACTTTAATGATTGGTAATTAAAAGTATATTTAGATTTCTTATTTTTTGATGCCCAAATTAAAGTTTCGTGAGCATTAGTAAAACGAGTCCCTCTAAAATTAGGCATCGGATTTCTTTTTCTCCAAATTACATCGTTTAATATCCAGTAATCTAAATTTTGCATATGATAACCTAATCTAAATATGTTGTGATATGAACCAATTACCCAAATACTTCCATTATCCTTCAAAACTCTCTTACATTCTTTTAACCATAAATTTGAAAATTCATCATAACTTTTAAAATTTTTAAACTTGTCCCACTCATCATTTACACTATCAACCTTTGAATTGTCTGGCCTTTTTAACATTTCACCAAGCTGCATGTTGTATGGCGGGTCAGCAAATATTAAATCAAAACTTTTTTCTGGAATTTTTTTTAATTCATCAATACAATTTCCATTTACGATTCTATTATTGTAATTTAGATGTTTCATTTCTATAAAGTTAAGTAGACTCTAGCTTAGAGTCTCAGTCAACTTCAGATTGAAATTTTAATAAATGATTTGTGTTAGAGATTATTTTTTAATCAATATATTGTGTATAGGTTTAAATTTTTTACGATGATATTCTGTAACCCCAAGTTTTTTAATAGCTAATATGTGTTTTTTAGTTCCATATCCATAATTTTTATCCCAAAAATATCCTGAAAACTTTTTTGATAAATTTTTAATAACTTTGTCACGAGAAACCTTAGCGATTATTGAGGCAGCTGATATTTCTGCAATTTTTTGATCTCCTTTGACAATGTATCTTAAATTATAATAAGGCATATGGGGAGTTTTGTTTCCATCAATAAGGGTTAAATTTGGTTTTTTCTTTAATTTTCTAATTGCTCTTTTCATTGCTAACAGTGTTGCATTTAAAATGTTGAGTTTTTCAATTTCTTTTACTGAAGCTGAACCTACCGACCAAATAGAATTTTTTTTTATATATTTATCTAAAACTTCTCTTTTTTGTTTTGAAATTTTCTTAGAATCTTTTAATGATTTTTTATTTATGTTTTTTTTTAATATTACAGCTGCAGCATAAACTGGGCCAATAAGACTACCTCTGCCAGCTTCGTCAACTCCTGCAATTATTTTTTTCATTAGATTTTTATTTTCGATCTTTCGATTTCTTTTTTTATCTCTTTTAGATCTATCCAAGAAAATTTTTTCTGTTCAGGTTGTCTTAGTAAGTATGCGGGGTGAAATGATACGATAGTTTTATATACCTTATTTTTAATTATTACTTCTTTCCAAATACCTCTTTCTTTCGTTATCTTAAGTTTATATCCCAGTAAAGCTTCCATTGCTGTACTACCTAACAATACTAAAATTGCTGGATTAATTATTAATATATGTTCACGAAGAAATTCTGAGTATCTTGCTACTTCTTTTGGCTCTGGTTTTCTGTTATTGGGTGGCCTATAATTAACAACGTTTGTTATGTAAACCTGTTCTCTTCTAATATTTATAGCCATAAGCATTTTATTTAAAAGAATACCTGCTTCTCCAACAAAAGGTTTACCCTGTTCATCCTCCTTTTGACCAGGTCCCTCACCGATAATCATAATTTTGCTATCCTGTTTGCCGTCACTAAAAACAATTTTTTTAGCATTCTTTTTAAGTTCACAATTTTCAATATTTTGTATTTTTTTCTCTAAATCCACCAAAAGTTGAGTTTTATTTTCTTGTTCGTCAATCTTATGGACTCTATTTATAGGATTATTTGAGAATACATAATCTATCTCCATTTCACCAAATATGTCATTTTGATTTTTATCATTTATGATCATAATATTCAGAATGTTTAAAAAATTTTTAATCTTGAGTATATTTTTATTATACCAAACAAATGTACAATCAAAATCATTTGATCAAAAAAATTTCAACCAGAGGTATCTGTCCAATTATTTTTCAGCTTTAGTCTCATTTGATAATGTGAATAATGAAAGAGCTATAAAATACTATAATTCTTCTAAAGCTCTAATTTCTCAACATGAAACTTTTTTAAAAAATTATATTTTCTCATTAGTAGAAATTGGAGATGTTAAAAAAGCAATTAAAGAAATCTCAAAAAATAAAAACACCAACAACTCTAATTTTTTTGAAGCTTATGTAATTTTAATCGTAGATGCTATTAATAAAAAAGATTTTTTGAATGCTAAAATATATATTGAAAGCTTGAAGCAATTTGACGAGCAAACTACATTTGAGGCAATTATTAAAAGTACATTAGAAAGTTATGTAAATCTTTTTTCTAACAAAAAAAAATTTAGTGATAACAGTAACTTTGGAAAATTAACCTTAGTAACAGATGCATTTCAGGATTGTTATTTAGGTAGTGCAGAGTCTAGTAATAAATTTTTAAACATAATAAATACAGATGATGGTGATTTTTCGAGGTATATTTTTTTTTATTTGAGACAATTAGTTAATAATAAAAATATTGAATATGCTAACGAGATTTCAAAATCAATTAACCCTTTAAATAGTAATTTATTAATTTCTCAATCAAAGCTTTGGATTGAGAAAGGTGAATTTTACAAGTTTAATGACTTTTTTTCTTGCGAAAGTCCAAATGATCTCGTTGCCGAATTTTTCTTTTTAATTTCTAATCTTTACAGCTCTCAGGATGAATTTGTTAAATCAAACTTTTATCTTAATTTATCTCAGTATTTAAATCCAAAGTTTTATTTCAATTTATCTCTTCTTGCTGAAAATTATATTTTAGTTGAAAACTTTGAACTAGCAAAAAAGTTTCTAAATCTAATAGATAGAAATGACATAATGTACAGTTGGTATAGAATAAAAAAAATTGGACAAATAATTTCAATTGAGCAAAATGATAGTGAGTCACTAAAATTCATCGAAAAAAATTTAGATAAAATAAAGGATCCTCATTATAAAATTTTGTTTGATGTAGCCAATATTCATAAGAATTTTGGACAATACCAAAGATCTATAAATTATTATAATTTAGTGCTCAATAAATTAGATAAAAAATCAGATTCATATGCTGATGCCTTGTATAGAAGGGGGAGCAGCTTTGAAAGGTTGAAAGAATATAAAAAAGCAGATATGGATTTATTAAATTCTTTAAGTATTTTTCCCAATGATCCTTATGTTCTAAATTATTTAGCCTATAGCTGGTTAGAACGAAATATAAATATTGATAGATCAATCGAAATGTTGAAAGAAGCTTACCAAAACACTACTAATAATCCGTACATAACAGATTCTTTGGGATGGGCATATTATTTAACTGGAGATTTTGTTAAAGCTGAAAAATATATAAATCAAGCTTTGCAGTTAAAACCAGATGATCCTGTTATCATGGATCATTATGCAGATATTTTGTGGAAGTTAAACCGAAAAATTCAGGCTAAATATTTTTGGAAAAATGTTCTTAAAATTGAAAATGACGGTGAAATAAATCTTGAGGAAGTTAAAAATAAGCTAATCTTCGGACTTACAAAAAGTTAATGGAATACAAGATAAAATCTTTTTCTAAAATAAATGTTCATTTAAACGTTATAAAAAAATTAAAGAGTAATTTTCATAGAATTGAAACATTAGTTATGTTTTCTGATTTATATGATCTTTTATATGTGAAAAAAATAAATGCAAAAAAACATAAAATAACTTTTTATGGTAAATTTTCTAAAAATATTAGTAGTACTAATACAATTTCGAAATTACTGGATTTATTAGATAAAAAAAAACTATTAAAGTATAAATATAAAATTAAAATTAAAAAAAATATTCCAACCCAATCAGGCATGGGGGGAGGTTCAATTAATGCAGCAACATTATTAAATTATTTTAATAAAATAGAAAAATTATATCTAAATAAAAAAAAACTTTTAAAAATATGCACTCAAATTGGATCTGACGTATGCCTTGGATTGAATACAAAAAATAAAATTATTACAAAAAATGGCAAAATGAGAGAATTTAATAAAAAAATAAAACTTTACCTTACGATAGTTAAACCAAATTATGGTTGTAAAACTGGGAAAATTTATCAAAAAGTTAGGAATTATAGTGATTTTCAACTCTCAAATAATAAAATTTTAAATGTTAAAAAATTAATTAAATTAAATAACGATTTAGAAACCATTGTATTTAAAAAATACCCCTCTCTGGGCAAATTAAAAAATGATTTAACAAGCTTGAAAAATATATTATTTGCTAGGATGACAGGATCTGGATCGGCTTTGGTAGCTTATTTTTTAACAAAAAAAGATGCGCTAAATGGGACAAAATTAATTAAAAAAAAATATAAAAAACATTGGTGTATTTCATCTAAAACTATATAAGAATTTAAGGTTTTAAAATAATTTTTGGGGCGTAGCCAAGTGGTAAGGCAGCGGTTTTTGGTACCGCCATTCCTAGGTTCGAATCCTAGCGCCCCAGCCAATTATGAAAAATTTTTTATTAAAATTTATTAAACAAAAAAATATCAATTTAAATACAAATTTAAAATTTGAAAATTTGAAGAAAAAATATGAAATTAAAAAAATCTTCAATATTTTTTCTAATGATTTAAATAATTGCCAAATCAGATTTATTGGTGGTTGTGTCAGAAAAGCTTTAAGCAACGAAAATATAGACGACATTGATTTAGCAGTGGATTTAACACCTGAAGAGGTAAAGCTAATACTAAAAAACAACAATATAAAATTTTTTGAGACAGGAATAGAACATGGAACTATTACTGCCAAAATAAATAATGAAAAATTAGAAATTACATCACTAAGAAGAGATATAAAAAGTTATGGCAGACATGCAGATGTTGAATTTACAAAGAAATGGTATGAGGACGCAGCTAGAAGAGATTTTTCTATCAATTGTATATATGCGGATTTAGAGGGAAATTTATATGATCCATTTGAAGGTAAGAAAGATTTAAAAAATGGAAAAGTTAAATTTATAGGAAATGCTGAGAATAGAATAAGAGAGGATTACTTGAGAGTATTGAGATATATAAGGTTTTTTTTAGATTATAGTAATCAACCGCATGATCTCGATATACAAAAAAAAATATTAAAAAATATATCTGGTATAAATAAAATTTCGAAAGAAAGACTATTAAATGAATTAGAAAAAATATTTAAATCTAAAAATATTTTTAAAATAAACGATGATGAATTTTTAGTAAAAATATTAAATTTAGTTTTTCCTGAATTAAAAAATATTCAACTACTAGAAAAATTAAACGATCAAGCACTAGAAATTTTGCAGTCAAAAGATTTCTTATTTTGGCTTTCTATCTTAATAATAGATGAAACTGATAATACTGACTATTTTTTGTACAAATATAAATTATCTAATAATGATAAAAAACGTATAAAATTTCTATATCAAAATTATCCCAAATTAAGTGATAATAATTTTTTTTCAGAAAAAAATTTCCATAAACTAGTTTATTACAATGACAAATCATTTGTGATAGATCTTATAGACTTTAAAATTTGTGTTTCAAAAAAAGATATTACAAAAATGATAAAATTAAAAAAACTAATAATTGAAGCAAATAAACCAATTTTTCCAATTAAGGCTAAAAATTTAATTGAAGAATACAATTTAAAAGAGGGAAGGGAATTAGGTACTAAACTTAAAAAAATTGAGGATGTATGGGTGCAAAATAATTTTAAAATTACAAATCAAGAGGTAAACAGAATTATTAATAATTAAATATATTCTACATTTATAATTTCAAAATTCTTTGAGCCAGATGGTGTTTTAATTTCTACTAAATCTCCTTTATTTTTACCTATTAATCCTTTGCCTATTGGTGATTGAAAGTAAATTAATTTCTTTGTTAAATCTGCCTCATCTTTTCCAACTATCTTGTAACTAATTTTTTCTGCAGTATCTAAATTATCTAAAAAAACAGTTGATCCAAATATTACTTTCCCATCGTTATTTAATTTTGTGACATCAATAACATTGGCTCTAGCTATTATGTCTTCAACTTCTTGAATTCTTCCTTCATTATGTGACTGTTGCTCTTTTGCCGCGTGATATTCAGCATTTTCTTTTAAGTCACCATGAGATCTTGCCTCTGCAATTGCAGATACAATCTCTGGTCTTTTTTTTTCTTTTAAAAATATTAACTCATCTTTTAGTTTCTGTAATCCATTAATGGTTATTGGTTCTTTTTCCATTCTATATCCACTTTGCAATTGGCGGTAAGGACATTAAAATACCTTCTACGTTTCCGCCAGTTTGTAAACCAAACTTAGTTCCTCTATCATAAAGCAAATTAAATTCTACATATCTTCCTCGCTTTATATACTGTATGTCTTTATCTTTTTTTTTCCATTTTTTTTTGTTTTTAATTTTTATAATCTCTTTAAAAATTTCTTTAAAATTTAATCCTACGTCTCTTATAAATGAAAAATCTTTTTCATAATTATCTTTCTTGTAATCAAAAAAAATTCCTCCAATACCTCTACTTTCATTCCTATGTGGCAAATAAAAATATTGATCACACCATTTCTTATATTTTGGATAATACGTTTTATTGTGTTTATCACATGCATTCTTTAATTTTGAGTGAAACCATCTCTCTAATTTTTTGTCATTAAAACATGGTGTTACATCCATTCCACCACCAAACCAACCATGTCCTGTTACTATATATCGAGTATTGAAATGCATAGCAGGCACGTATGGATTTTTCATGTGCATTACAACTGAAATACCTGACGCCCAAAATTTAGAACTTTTTTCTGTCCCCGGGATGTTTTTTTTAAATTTATTTGAAAATTTACCATACACTTCTGAAAAGTTTACGCCCACCTTTTCGAAAACTTTTCCATTTTCAAATATTC
>CACJTN010000004.1 GCA_902596325.1 uncultured Pelagibacteraceae bacterium | reverse complement strand
AAGAGTCATACGCATTAAAAATATTAAAGTTATTAGAATTAAAGTCGATTGACAATAAAGCAAAAATTATAGAAATGAAAGTAAATGAGAGTATTAAAACTTTTATGGAGGAAAGCTTAAAAGAAAATTTAAATTATTTTAAAAATAAAAATAAATTAAAAATAAATCTAGAAAAAGACAATAATTTTGATGTTTCAGAGTATATTATAGAATTTAAATCAAAAAATAACAAAACACTAGAAAAAATTGAGAATATTTCATTATTAAAAAATAGTGTAATTAACGAGAAATCAGATAACAAAAAAATATTAAAATTTAAAAAAAAGAATTTTTATAAAAAAAAGTTTTTTAAGAAAAAAGTTAAATAATTCCCTTTTTTGGGGATGATGCTGATCCATAAATACTTTTTTTTATTCTTCCTGATAAATAAGATTTCCTTCCAGAAATGACAGCGTATTTCATTGCTTCAGCCATCAAATATGGTTTTTTTGCTTTTGCAATAGCCGTATTTACCAATACTCCATCACTACCCAATTGCATTGCTTCTGCAGCATCTTTTGCGTCTCCTAAACCAGCATCTACAATTAATGGTAATTTTGTTTGTTGTCTTATAATCTTTAAATTAACTTTATTTAAAATTCCTAAACCTGATCCGATGGGTGAGGCTAGAGGCATTATTGCTGATGCACCCACATTTTCTAACCTTTTGGCCATAAGTGGATCATCATTACAATAAACCATCACTTTAAAACCCTCTTTAACCAAAATCTCAGTTGATTTAAGAGTTTCTATCATGTCAGGAAATAAATTTTTTTTATCACCTAAAACTTCTAATTTCACTAATTTCCAACCACCTATTTCTCTAGCCAGTCTAAGGGTCCTTAAAGCTTCATCTGACGTAAAACAACCTGCAGTATTTGGTAGATAAGTAATTTTTTTCGGGTCAATATAATCCATCAAGATTGGTTTTGACTTGTCAGATATATTTACTCTTCTTACAGCAACAGTAATTATTTCCGCACCCGAAAGATTCACTGACTTAGAACATTCTAAAAAATTTTTATATTTACCAGTTCCAACTATGAGGCGAGATTTATATCCTTTATTAGCAATAATAAGTTTGTCTTTACTCATATTTCAACCACCGCCAATGAAGTGTACTATTTCAAGACAATCTTTTTGTTTAAGTATTATTTTTTTAAGCTTTTTTTTGTCTACAATTTTTTTATTTAATTCTATTGCAACCATTTTCTTCGGAATATCTAACTTATTAATAAGTTCATTTAAAGAGAAGTTATTATTTACAAGATAATTTTTACCATTTACTTTAATTTTTATTTTATTTTTTTTTATCATATAATATAAGTCATCCGTGAATAAAAAAATTCTAATTATAAATGGTCCAAATCTTAATCTATTAGGGGAGAGAGAACAATCCCAATATGGCAAAAATACTCTTAACGATATTGAAAATGAGTGTGTTAAATTATCTGAAGAATTTAATGACAAAATAGAGTTTTTTCAGTCAAATATTGAGGGTGAAATTGTAAATAAAATCCAACAAGTAAGAAATGAATTTCACGGAGTTATTATTAATGCTGCAGGGTTTACTCATACATCTGTTTCGATAAGGGATGCATTAGAAATATTAAAAATACCTATAATAGAGGTGCACATATCAAATATTTACAAAAGAGAAGAATTTAGACGGAAATCTTTATTAAGTGGAGTTGTAACTGGTGGAATTTTTGGTTTAGGAGCAGAATGTTATATTTTGGCCATAAAGGCATTGCAATCTTTAATGAAAAATGGAAATTGATAAAAAAATTATACTGAAACTAATACAAACTCTAGAGGAGTTAAAAAAGTCAATTCAAGGACAAAATTTAAATGTTTCAGATGAGATACAAGAAGTTAAAGAAGATTTTGTGTCATTAGACAATGTGGTAGTTAAAAGTCCAATAGTTGGTACTGCTTATTTAGCACCAGAGCCGGGTGCAAAAACTTTTGTTACTGAAGGAAAAAAAATTAAAAAGGGTGAAACTGTTATGATAGTAGAGGCAATGAAAACTATGAATCACATACCATCCCCGTCAGAGGGGGTAGTAAAAAAAATTTGTGTTGAGGATGGAGCGCCAGTAGAATTTGGTCAAAATTTAATAATTCTAGAATAATGTTTAAAAAAATTTTAATTGCTAATAGAGGTGAAATAGCTGTCAGAGTAATTAGAGCTTGTAAGGAGTGGGGTATATCGACAGTAGCGATCCACTCTGATGTAGACAAAGACAGTATGCATGTCAAACTTGCTGATGAAAGTATATGCATAGGATCGCATAAACCTGTAAATAGTTATTTAAATATCCCCGCTATTTTGTCTGCAGTAGAACTTACTAATTCTGATGCGGTGCATCCTGGTTATGGTTTTTTGTCTGAAAATTACAAATTTGTAAAAATTCTTGAAGAATATGATATCAAGTTCGTAGGCCCATCATCAAAATTAATAAAAATGATGGGTGATAAAATTGAGGCAAAAAAAATCGCCAAACAACATGGTTTACCAATTATTGAAGGATCGGATGGTGGAATTTCAGATGTTAACGAGGCAAAGAAATTATGTAAAAATATTGGTTTCCCAGTATTGATAAAAGCTGCTGGTGGCGGAGGCGGTAGAGGTATGAAGATAGTTAATAATGAAAATGAGTTTGAGCAACAATTTAAAAATGCAAAATTAGAAGCGAAAAAATACTTTGCTAATGACGAAGTTTATATCGAAAAATTCTTTCAAAACCCGAGACATATTGAGGTTCAAATATTATCAGGCAAAAATAGAACTGTTCATCTTTACGAAAGGGACTGCTCTGTTCAAAGAAGACATCAGAAATTAATTGAAGAAACTCCTAGTCCAGTCTTGTCAGAGAAAGTTAGACAAGATTTATTAGAAAAAACAGTAAAAATGGTTGAAAAAATTGGTTATGAGGGAGCTGGGACAGTTGAATTTATATATGAAGATGGAAAATACTTTTTTCTAGAAATGAATACAAGAGTTCAAGTAGAACACCCTGTAACAGAAGTTGTGACTGGAATAGATATTATTAAGGAGCAAATTAGGATAGCTTTTTATGGAGAAACATCATTAAAACAAAGTGATATAATGCCAAGAGGACATGCAATCGAATGTAGAATAAATGCAGAGGATGCGAGTAAGAACTTTCAACCATCTCCAGGGACAATAACCATGTGTCATCAACCATCAGGATTTAGAACTCGGGTAGATAGTTCAATATATCAAGGTTATAAGGTAACGCCATACTACGATAGTATGATTTGCAAACTAATCTGTCATGGTAGAGATAGATATGAGGCTATACAAAGGACCAAAAGATCTTTAGATGAATTTGTTATTGATGGAATTACTACTACTATAGATCTGCATAAAAAGTTATTAAACCATAAAAAATTTATAAACTCTGACTTTAATGTGAATTGGTTGGATAATGAAAAAATTCTTTAATTAAAACATTTTTTTAACCAAATATCGTATATCGGATGATCAAATGGGTTTAAAGTTGGACTAGATGCAAACGTCCATCCATTAAAAGTAAAAACTTTATCTTTATTCTTAATATTATTATCTTTAACTTGTAAATATGCTGTTATTTCTGGATTATCATCAAATTCTGAATTTTTGCATTTTAAAGCTTTAATACTTAAGTTTTTAAATTTTTGTTCCTCACCAATTTTCAGGACTAATGTAGAGTTTTTTGAATTTACCTTGTCCAAAATTTTTATCTCTACAAATTTACCAAATAAAGATTTGTTGGAGTATGATGTTGTTTGGAGAAAAAAAAATAAAAAAAAATAGAACAAAAAAAATTTAGTTTTTCCAAGTATTGTATTTTTTTTTAGTTGCATTTTTGTTGTTTTCTGGATGATATGCTTTATCAGTACCTGTCACATTTGGCTTATGTTCTTTTTGCCAATCGTATTTGCTAAATTTGTTTACTTTCTCGATTTGATTTTTTGTAAAATGCATCCAAGAATACCACTCTTGTGGAATGTTTGAAGCATCTGTTTCTTTTTTATATATTACCCACCTTCTCCCATTTTTATCTGTGTAATATTTATTTCCTAGTTGATCTGTTCCAACTAGTTTACCAAAAATTAAAGTGTTGATTCTTGTACCAAGAGTTTGGCGATTCCACCAAATAAAAATTTCTTTAAATATATTCAACATTTTTTTTTTCAATTTTAAATTGTATAAATACAAATAGACTAAATATCATTTTTGTATATATATATTTTACTCGATTCAAAATACAATTTTAAAAAGGAAATAAAATGGCAAAATATTTAGTTGAAAGTTATTATACCTGCAGCTTCAAAGTAAAGCATTATATTGATAATTTAAGTGAAAAAGAGTTAGAAAATCTTGACCAAAGAGAAGATGGAAAATTTGAAGTATTAGATGTTAAATTAGATAATAGAAAGACAAAAAATCTAGAAAATATTGATAAAAATAACGAATTAGTCCAAAAAAAAGTTGAAATAAATAACAATTCGAACACTCAATCGAGTAGTAAACATAATTTTAATAAACAAAATCTTATTAGTAAAGTATCAGATGGGATAAGCAAAAGGTTTAGCATGCCAGATAGACGTAAAGGATATATACAAAAAGCAAGTATAGATAATCATAAGGTATATTTACACACTGGTGAGTATGAAGATGGTAAAATTGGTGAAATATTTATTGATACAAGTAAGGAGGGCGAACTTGTTAAAGCATTAATGAACAATTTTGCGATAGCTATATCTTTAGGTTTACAGTATGGAGTTCCACTTGACGAGTACGTTAATGCTTACGTTGATACAAAATTTGAGCCTTCTGGAAAAGTTTACGGTAATGACAGGATTTTAAGCGCTAGTTCAATATTGGATTATATTTTCAGGGAATTAGCAATTTCATATTTAAATCGTGAGGATTTAGCTCATACTCCTTCAATTGCTGTTACAAATGTTGATAAAAATAATGAAAAAAATAATCTAGATGAGAATGAGGATCAGCAACAAATATTAAAAATAGTTAAAGATATTACAAGCAAAGGCTTTGTTAGAAATAACTACAAAAAAAAACTTGTAGATTTATCTGACATAAAATTAAATTTAAAAGGTAAAAAATAAAAAAAATTACTTTTTAATTATTTTTAATCTCAACTCGTCCAGCTGTGACTCTGATATATCTGATGGTGCGTTCATCATTAAATCTTGAGCATTTTGATTCATAGGGAACATTGTTACTTCTCTAATATTTTTCTCATTAGCTAATAGCATTATAATTCTATCAATACCTGGCGCAATTCCACCATGTGGAGGAGCACCAAAACTTAAGGCATTTATCATGCCACTAAATTTTTCATCTACATCTGATTTATTGTAACCTGCGATAGAAAAAAGCTTATACATTAAACTTGGAATATGATTCCTAATTGCTCCAGATGAAAGCTCTATACCGTTACAAACTATATCATATTGAAAAGCCTTAATATTTAATGGATCCTTAAAGTCAAGATCTTCAATTTTTCCTTGTGGCATCGAAAAAGGGTTGTGGCTAAACTTAATTTGCTTTGTTTTTTCATCCAATTCAAACATTGGATAATCAACGATCCAACAAAAAGCAAAACTATCTTGATTAATTATATTTAAGTCTTTTGCTATTTTGTCTCTAGCAATTGAAAGTAGTTTTTCAACATCTGTTTTACTACTACAAGAGAAAAATATACTATCTCCTACCTTAGCATCAGTAATTTGCATTATTTCCATTAAAGCTTCCTCAGTAAAAAATTTCCCAACTGGTCCCTTTGCACTAATTTTTTCCTCTTTAAAAATTGAAAAATAAGCAAGACCAGATGAGCCCTCATTTTTGGCCCATTTATCAATACTATCAAAAAAACTTCTAGGTTTATTTATTGTATTTTTAGTAACTATACATCTTACAACGTTTCCTTTGGATACTAATTTCTTAAAAATTTCGAATTTTACATCTTCTCTAGTAAAAATTTTAGTGACATCTTTAATTATTAATGGATTTCTTAAATCAGGTTTATCCGTACCATACTTTAACATTGCCTCACTAAACGGAATCTGTGGAAATTTCTTAAATAATATTTCATTTTTTGAGAAGGTTTTAAAAACATCAGTCATTAAATCCTCAATTATTTTGAAGATTTCATCTTGTTCTACAAATGACATCTCAATATCAAGTTGATAAAACTCTCCTGGACTTCTGTCTGCTCTTGAATCCTCATCTCTAAAACATGGTGCAATCTGAAAATATTTATCAAAACCTGACACCATTATTAATTGTTTAAATTGCTGTGGTGCCTGAGGTAAGGCATAAAATTTACCAGGATTTAATCTACTTGGAACAAGAAAATCTCTTGCTCCCTCTGGGCTTGAAGAGGTTAAAATTGGAGTTTGATATTCAAGAAAACCTAAACTAATCATTTTATTTCTTATAAATGAGATTACTTTAGACCTTAAAATAATATTCTCATGAATTTTTTTTCTTCTTAAATCTAAAAAACGGTATTTCAACCTTATTTCTTCAGAATATTCTTGATCACTAAAAACAGGCATTGGTAACTCTTTACATTCGCCCAAAAGTGAATATGTTTTTAAATATATCTCAATTTCCCCAGTTTTAATTTCTGGATTTATCGTTTCTTTTGATCTTTCAACGACTTTACCTTCAACTTTTATGACACTTTCTAATTGTAATTTTTCTAGTTCAGAAAAATTTTTATTATTTTTCTCTACTACACATTGAGTTATTCCATAGTTGTCTCTTAAATCTATAAATAACAAATTTCCGTGATCACGCTTTTTATTTATCCACCCAGATAATGATACCTCTGTATTTTTGTTTTTTGAGGTCAACTCTCCACAATTATGAGTGCGATATTTATTCAATTTATCCTATAATAAGTTTTTTATAATATTTATATTAATCGATTTCTTTTTTTTTAAGCTTATTTCATCAACTTTATATATAAAATTTGATATTTTTCTATAAGATCTATCTATTCTTTTTACTATATAATCAATAAGTCTTTTCTCGATTTTTATTTGCATATCAGAAAAATTTTTTAAAATTAGTGCAAAAATTAGATCATCATCTGGGTCTTTTATTTCAGCTAAAATACAATTCTTAGCTCTTGAGCTTAAATCTGAAAGTTTAAAATTCATTTCAGTTAAAGGAATATTTGAATTTATAATTAAATATTTATTATCCTGATCAACTAAGTTGAATAAAGAGTACATCATTTTCTCATCAGTCTTATTTTCAAAATTTTCTAGAATTAAATTTTCGTGAAGTTTAAATGATTTAAAAAATTTGTTATTTAATTGTCTCTCTGTAAATTTTAAAGCTTTATGCTTTTGCTTAAATATTTCTGCTAAATGAGATTTGCCAGAATATTTTTCACCATAAATATTAACAATATTTTTTTCCCATTTTGGCCATGTTTCTATAAGTTTAAACGCATAATAATTGCTCTTACTTACATAAAAATCGTCATAATTAAAATTTTGATTTTGATTAAAATTTAATAATAGCTGATTTAAATCACTCATTTAATCAACCAAATTTCATTATTATAATCAATTTGAAAGTTTCTATCCTCAAAATTTTTAATAAATTTTTTAGGTGTGCTATTATAAATTATTTTATAAATTGTCTCGTTATTTGTAATTGACTCAACATGATAATTATACACTAAATCTGAGCTATTCAATTCTTCTTCAAATCTTTTTAATAATTTTAAATTTTTAGAATCTATCAATATTGTTAATGGTAGTTTTATAGATACATTTATAAGATTCTCTTTTTTCCAAGAGTCTTCATAATTAATTTTTAATTTTTTTATCATACTTAAAATTTTTCCGATATTTTTAGGATTGACATCTGTAAATTCTGAATTTAGTAAAATTAATTTATCATTAAAATTAATTTTAGACAAAACATTAATATTATTTTTATCATGAAAAAAAATTGCTACAATAAAATCATTATTATATTTAGATAATAATTTTTCAAAATTATAATTTTCAATATTCTCCAAATTTTTTTTAATTATAGAATAATCTTCTAAATCTTCACTTGGTAACATATAAGTTAATAATTCTGACTGATTTAGAAATTTATTCCAATTTGAATAGAATTTATTATTTAAATAAATTGATAGATCATTTGAATTTAAATTTATAAATATAGGTAAAAATATAATTTTTTTATCTAAAGGAATAGCTGGGTTAATATTTTTTTTATATAAAAAATTTAAAACCTTTTTTTTTTCAAATGAAACATTAATTTTTGCAAGATAATTATTTTCAATAAATTGTTCATCAGTAATTGTAAATGAATCCACCATGGACTTTATGAGCATTGTATTAACATTTTTAATTTCATTCAAATCATCAGAAATTAAAATTTTGGCTATCAAAACATTAAAGGCAGATCTAAATGCTTTATCAATCATCTTATTTTTTTTAAAATTAACACCGTAGGGTTCAATTATTTCCACATTTTTAACTATATAGTTTTTCGCTTTGGAATATTCTGTTGAAAAGATTATTAAATAAATAAACAATGCCAAAAAAAATGTATATATTTTTAGATATTTTTTTTTATTTAAATTAAAACAATAAATACTCATGAGAAAAAGTAATCTAACATATAGAAAAAGCGGAGTTAATATAAAAGCTGCTGACAAATTTGTTAATTATATTTCATCTTTAGCTAAAAAACACAGCAATAGCAAAGAAACTAAAAATATTGGGAGTTTTGGATCAATTTCCAAAATTCCAAAATCTTACTCAGACGGTTATTTGGTAGCAAGCACAGATGGTGTTGGAACTAAAATAGAAATTGCAAATGATTTAAATAAATTTGATACTATAGGAATAGATTTAGTTGCTATGAGCGTAAATGATCTAATAGTTCAAGGAGCTAAACCATTTATATTTCTTGATTATATTTCAATAGACAAGATTATTTTAAATAAACTTAAATTAATAATTAAAGGTATAACAAAAGGATGTGAATTATCTGAATGTATGTTAGTCGGTGGTGAAACAGCTGAGATGCCCGGTACATATACAAAAGGTAAATTTGATCTTGCAGGTTTTGCGGTTGGATTTGTTAAAAAAAAAAATATTTTAAAAAAAAAAAATTTAAAAAGTGGTGACCTTATTTTGGCAATACCATCTAGTGGTCTTCATTCAAATGGATATTCATTGGTAAGACATATCTTAAAAAAAAATAATATTAAGATAAATAAAAATTCTTTTCTTAAAAAAGAATTAATTAGACCCACCAAAATATATACAAAAGAGATTTTGGATCTAATTAGAAAAAAAATGATAAAAGTTTGTGCAAATATTACTGGTGGTGGATTAAAAGATAATATTTCAAGAGTTATTCCAAAAGGGTTATCTGCAGAAATTGATTTAAGTAAAATAAAAACTTTGGAAATTTTTAGGTGGATAAAGAGATTTAATATTACAGATAAAGAGATGATTAAGACATTTAATTGTGGGGTAGGTTTTTGTATTGTTATTAATAAGAATAATTTAAATAAAATAAATAAATTTTTTAATCCAAAATTTAAACCCTACGTTATAGGTAAAATAATTAAAGATAAAAAATCAGTTATTTTAAATGGTAAAATTGATTGGAGTAAATAAAATAAATACATCAGTATTTATATCAGGTCGCGGAACTAATTTAAAAAACCTAATCAAATTTTCAAAAAAAAAAAATTCACCTATTAAAATTAATATAGTGATTTCAAACAATAAAAAAGCCTATGGATTAAGATATGCAAAAAAAAATGGAATAAAATTTAAAATTATAGATTTTTCCAAAAAGCGTGAAATTAATAATTTATTAAATGTTTTAAATTTTAATAATATAAGATTAATATGTTTAGCTGGATTTCTCAAAATTTTATCAAAAGAATTTATTAAGTCATTTAAAGGGAAAATTATAAATATTCATCCTTCTTTATTGCCTAAGTACAAAGGTCTCAATACTCATTATAGAGTTTTAGAAAACAACGAAAAATTTACCGGATGTTCTGTTCATTTTGTAAATGAAAAATTGGATGATGGTAAAATTATTTTACAGAAAAAAATTAAAATATTTAAAAAAGACAATGTAAAAAGCTTAAAAATGAGAGTTTTAAAAGAAGAATATAAATTGTACCCAAAATCAATTATTAAAATATTTAATAATTATTAAAAAAAAATTCTATTTCTTTCTTAGCATTTTCCTCGCTATCAGATCCATGAACTGAATTTTTGTCAATAGAAAGACCGTATTTTTTACGTATTGTGCCCTCTTTTGCTTCCGCTGGGTTAGTGGCACCCATCAATTCTCTGTTTGCAAGAACTGCATTTTCTTTTCTTAAAATCATAACAACTATTGGACCTGATGACAAATAATTACATAAGTCCTCATAAAATGGCTTTGTTTGATGAACAATATAAAATTTCTCAGCCTCTTCTTTGGAAATCTTTATTTTTTTTTCGCTTGTTATTTCAAAACCATTTTTTTTAAATATACTTTTAATTTCTTCAGTTAAATTTCTCTGTACGGCGTCAGGTTTTATAATTGAAAGTGTTTTTTGAATATTACTCATAATATTTGTCAATTAGTTGATTTAGTAGTCTTACTCCAAATCCTGTTGCTCCACTGGGATTTAAATTTGCAGCTTTCTTTGAAAAAGCCATCCCTGCTATATCTAAATGTGCCCATGGTGTATTTTTTAAAATAAATCTTTGCAAAAATTGTGCTGCAGTAATTGAACCCGCTCCTCCTGAATAATTAATATTCTGTACATCAGCAATTGAAGAATTTATTAATTTATCGTAGTTTTTATTTAAAGGTAATCTCCAAACTTTTTCATTAACTTCTAAACCTACTTTGAATAATTTTTCTGACAATTCATCATTATTTGAAAATAAACCTGCATATTCCTCTCCTAGGGAAACAATAATCGCACCAGTCAAAGTAGCTAAATCAATTATAAATTTTGGTTTAAATTTTTTCTCTGTGAAAGTTAATGCGTCAGCTAAAACTAATCTTCCCTCTGCGTCAGTATTTAAAACTTCAATTGTTTTTCCACTGTATGACTTTACTATATCCCCAGGTCTTTGAGCATTTCCTCCTGGCATATTTTCAACAAGGCCTACTACGCCAACAGCATTTATTTTCGCTTTTCTTAATGCAAGGCTTTGCATTAAACCAGACACTACCGCCGATCCTGCCATATCATATTTCATTTCTTCCATAAATCTTGCTGGTTTTAAAGAAATTCCACCAGTGTCAAAACAAACACCCTTTCCAACAAAAGAAAATAATTTATTCTTATTTTTTTTATTACCGTAGTATTCTAAAGTAACCAAGTATGAATCTTTAGAGCTCCCCTTTCCAACTCCCAAAAGTGAGTTCATGCCTAATTTTTTCATCTTAGTCTCATTATAAACTGTAACCTTAATTCCAATTTTTTTTAATTTTAGCAATCGATTTACGTATTCTTTAGGGAAAAGAATATTTGGTGGTTCAGATACAAGATCACGAGCAAAATTAACTCCTGTTTCAATAGAATTTAATTTTTTAATGTTGGTTATATCTATTTTTGATCTATTGATGAAAACCTCAACTAAGAATAAATTTTTCTTTTTTTGGCTTTTGTATAAATTAAATTCGTAAGATTTAATTTTTAAACCATGAATAAAATAGTTTAAATCATTAATACTCATAAAATTTTTAAATAACGAAATTTTTTTAAATAAATATTTTTTTATATATTCATAAAATTTCGCCCCAAGAATCTCGTAATCATTAATTTTAAAATTTTTTTTAACAGGAATTAAAACTATAATTTTATTATCTAAATTTAGATGAAAAATATCTTTTGTACCGCTATTTTTAAAATTAATTAAATTTTTTAATTTTAATATTTCTGCTTTTGATAAAGAATTTATTTCACTAATTGTAAATTTTTCACTAATGAAAATGGCTTGGACTTTAGAATTTGCTATTTTCTTGTTATTCTTATAGACAACTTGAACACTCATAATTTTTAAAATATAAATTTAGGTAAATGATTATATATGAATAATATTAATTCAATTCAATGGAAAAATTAATTTTTAGAAAATTTTTTTTTGATATTATCGGTTTTTTTTTAATAGGTATTTTAAGTTTAAGTCTAATAGTTTGGGTAATTCAAGCTGTAAATTACTTAGATTTTGTATCTGAAGATGGACATAGTTTTAAAGTATATTTTTATTATACTCTACTTAGCTTACCTAAAATATTCTCCCGTTTATTACTTTTTATTTTTTTTATTTCTATTTTTTATACAATTTTAAGATATGAGGAAAAAAACGAATTAATAGTGCTTTGGACTAATGGAATAAAAAAAAAAGATTTTTTGAATTTCATAATTAAAATTTCAGTTTCATTGATAATTATACAAGTTATATTAAATGCTTTTATTGTTCCTAAAAGTCAAGATTTAGCAAGATCTTATATTAGATCATCTAATATTGATTATTTTCCCTCCTTATTGAAATCTAAGAAATTTATAAATGCGGTTGAAGGTTTAACAATATTTATAGATAAAAAAAATGACAAAGGTCAACTTGAAAATATTTTTTTGAAAGAAGGTAGCGATGATTTTTCTCAAATTATTTTAGCAAAACAAGGTCTTCTCAAAAGAGTTAATAAAGAATATTATTTGGAATTATACAATGGAAGCATTATTGATAGAAGTAGTAATAACACTAATTTAATTACATTCGATAAAACAAAATTTAATCTTTCAAACTTCACTACCAAAACTACGATTGCACCAAAAATACAAGAGCAATCAACCGTGCTACTAATAAAATGTGTAAGAAATATTTATAAGTATGATGTGGGATTTATTGAAAGAAATTTAAATTGCAATAAAAATAGTATATCTGCAGTTAATGAGGAAATTTATAAAAGAATAATAGTCCCGTTTTATATCCTCATTATAAGTTTAGTTGGAAGTTGTTTGGTTCTTAAATCAGAATTAGAAAATAATTTTAAATTATTCAAGATATCGGTTTTTTTAGTGGGTTTGATTTTTATAATACTTTCACAGATACTCAGTAAATATTCAAGCGAATTTATATTAAAAAATATCTCAATCTTAATTATGCCTTTTTTAATAAGTTTGATGTTTTATTTATTTATACAATTTAAATTAAAAGATTAGATATGAAATTATTAAGTGGTCATAAAAATTATTTAATTAAACTTTATTTAAAAAATTTTTTTATTATCACTTTAATTTTTGCTAGTTTGGTTTTTGTTTTAAATGTACTCGAAGAAATAAGTTTTTTTAACAATCTTAATTTAGGAATATATTATCCATTACTTTTTACATTTTTGAATGTTCCATCAATTGTTTTTCAAATATTCCCTTTTATATTTTTAATAACTACACAATTTTTTTTTATTAATCTATTCAATAAAAATGAATTAATATTGTTAAAAAATTATGGAGTAACTAATTTTGATATTATTAAAATTATTGCAACTTTAACTTTTGTTTTGGGAATTATTATTATATTTGCTTTCCATACATTTTCTTCAAGTTTAAAACATAATTATTTAAATTTTAAAAATAATTTTACCGACGATAACAAATATCTTGCTGTAATAAATGAAGAAGGATTATGGATTAAAGACGAGGTTGAAGATACAATAAACATTATTAACGCTGAGATAATTGAAAAAAATATATTAAAAAATTTATCTATAAATCAATTAGATAATAATTTCACACTTTTCAACACAATAATTGCAGATACTGCAGATATTAAAGAAAAAAACTGGATTATAAATAATATAAAAGAATACGATAACACAGGTAAAATTACAAAAAGAGATAAAATGCTTTTCAAAAGCAATTTTGATTATCTAAAAGTTAATAATTTGTTTTCTAACCTTTCATCTTTAAATTTACTGCAATTAAAAAACCAGTATAATGATTTTAAATCACTAGGATATTCTACTTTAGATATTGAAAGTGAACTACATAAAATATTATCTCTACCAATTTATTTTATTATAATGATATTAATAGGTTCAATACTAATGATGAACGTAAAGTATAATAAATCTAAAATTTTCAATATAATATTAGGTATTATTTTCTCTGTTTTTATTTATTATTTAAATTATGTATTTAACATAATGGGAACAAATGAAAGGATACCAGTTTTTTTATCTGTATGGTTCCCTATATTTATATTATCATTATTCTCAACCATAGGTTTATTAAAAATTAATGAAAAATAAAATTAAATTAATTTTATATATTTTTATATTTATTATATTTAACAATTCATCAATATCTGATGAATTTAAAGTGAAATCAAATTCTATGAATGTCACTGATGAAGGAAATATTATTAATGCAATTGGTGAAGTTGAAGTTGAATCAAATAATAATTTAATAATATTGAGTGAACGATCAATTTTAGATAAAAAAAAATCTTTAGTGATTTCTTCTGGGAATGTTTTTTTAACTGATAAAACCAATGATTTGAAAATTAAATCTGATGAAATAAAATTTAGTAGAATAGAAAATAAAGCTATAATAAGTGGAAACTCAGAAATTATTTTTCAGGATAATTATACCTTAAGCTCGGATAAAGTGATTTATGATAAGAATAATAATTCAGTTTATTCTAATGAGAAATCTATTCTTTTAGATAAAAATGGTAATAAAATTAGGCTTGGTAAATTTGAGTTAGACCTAAACAAAAAAAAAGCAAAAGTATTTGATTTAGATTTAACAGATATAAACGAAAATAACTTTATTTTAAAAGAAGCTTTTATAGATATGGAAAATGGGGAGATTGAAGGTAAAGACATAAAATTATTTTTTAATAAATCAATTTTAGGAAATATAGAGAATGATCCTAGAATCTTTGGAAATTCAGTAATTAATAACAAAAATGAAACTATAATAAGTAAAGGAGTTTTCACTTCTTGTAAATTAAATGAAAAAGAAAAATGTCCTCCATGGGAAATGAAAGCTGAGGAGATTAAACACGATAAAAAAAATAAAATTCTAGAATATAAAAATGCATTTTTAAAAGTATATGATAAACCTGTTTTATATTTTCCATACTTTTATCACCCTGATCCATCAGTTAAAAGACAATCTGGTTTCCTGATGCCTAAAATAAATAATTCTTCTTTTTTGGGGAGCTCCCTACAAATTCCTTATTACAAAGTTATATCAGAAAGTGAGGATTTTACTGTTTCACCTCGTTTATTCTTTAACGACAAATTTTTGTTACAAAGCGAATATAGACAAGCATTTAAAAAATCTGACCTAATTTTAGATCATAGTATTAAGTTAGATAATGAAAACTCTGTAACCCATTTATTTGGAAATTTTTTTACTAATAATATTGATAATAAATTTGAGGTAAACTTTGAAACTGTTTCAAATCGAAATTATCTCAAAAAATATGATATTTATTCAAACTTAGTAGACAGCCACACGACATTAAACAGCTATATAGAGTTTGAAGAGAGTAATGAAAGCAGCAGTTTTAGATCATCTTTTGAGGTTTTTGAAGATTTAACATTATTAAGTTCAGATAGTTATGAATTTGTTTATCCTTCATTTAATTATACTTCTAAATTAGATACAAATTTAAATGGAAATTTAAACTTAAATGTATCAGGGTATCAAAAAAAATATCAAACTAACCGATACGACGGAATACTGGTAAATAACTTATTATACAGTACTAATGAAAAAATAACAGAAAATGGCTTTGTTGATGACTTTAATTTGATTATTAAAAATGTGAACACAAAGGGAGATAATTCATCTGAGTTAAAGGAGGATTATGATAATAAATTGTTGTCAGGAATAATTTTAAATAGACAGTATCCTTTAAAAAAAATCGATAATGATAAATTAATTTATTTCACACCAAAAATTTCTGCTAGACTAAGTCCCACAGAAACAAAAAACATTAGAAACAAAGATAAGAGAGTAAATTTTATTAGTTTATTTAATACTGATAGACTGAACGAGAATACAATGTTAGAGGGTGGAGAGTCTTTAACCGTAGGAGCTGATTATAAATTAAGTAATGAGAATAGTGAAATTTTTAGTCTTTCAGGAGGGCAAGTTTTTCGTTTTAAAGAAGAGAAAGATATACCTAAAACTAGTACAATAGGTAACAAAAGATCAGATATAATAGGAAATTTAAAATTTATACCATCAGATATTTTTAATCTAGATTACACTTTTTCAATAAGTAAAGATTTAAATGATTTAAATTATAATTATGCTGAAACAAATTTTTTAGTTAATAATTTTATGACATCTTTTAAATATTTGTCTGATAGTAACAGTATTAATAATAGAAGTTATATATCTAATACAACTAAATATTCATTTGACAAAAATAATTCATTTGGTTTCACTACAAATAAAAATTTAGATAGTAATTTAACAGAATATTATGATTTAGTTTATGAGTACAAAAATGATTGTTTAAAAGCCTCAGTAGAATATAAAAAGACTTTTTATGATGATGTTGATCTAGATCCGGATGAAAACATATTTTTCTCTATCACAATAATTCCATTTGGGAGCATAAATACTCCAAATTTAAGATAATATAGCATGAAAAAACTATTAATTTTTTTTTCAATAGTTGCTTTAAGTTTTGTTAACTTTGCAAAAGCTAGCGAAATAAAAATACTTTATAAGCTAGAAAATGAAATAATTACCAATCAAGATGTAATAGATGAATTAAATTATTTAGTCTCACTAAACAATAACTTAACATCCTTAGAAAAAAATAAACTCAATCAAATTGCAATCAGATCAATAATTAAAGAAAAAATAAAGTACTTAGAGTTGAAAAAATATTTTAAAATTGATGAGAATACAAAAGAGGTAGATGATATTGTGTTAAAAGAAATAAACAAAAGACTCGGAATAAATGACTTAGAAAATATTGAAAAACATTTTTCATTATTTAACTTAAGTTTAAAACAGGTAAAATTTAAAATTAGAGTTGAGCTATTTTGGAACAAATTAATATACGATAGATACAATAACAAAATATCAATAAATAAAAAAGATTTGAAAAAAAAAGTTTTAAATGATTTTAAAAATAAAGTCTTTATTGATGAATATTTTTTAAAAGAAATATTATTTAATCTTGAGGAAAATGAGAATTTAGAAAAAAAATATTTAGATATAAAAAATACTATAAAAAGTACTGGTTTTGAAAACGCAGCCAATATCTATAGTGTATCTGATACATCGAAATTTGGTGGAGAAATAGGATGGGTTAATAAATTACAATTATCAGAAAAAATAACTAATCAACTAGACGAAATTGAAATTGGAGGTTTAACAAATTATATACCGGTTGGTAATAGCTATTTAATAATAAAATTGGATAATAAGAGGAAAATTAAATCTGAAATTGATTTAGATAAGGAGACTGAAATTTTAATTCAAAAAGAAACAGACAGACAGTTAAACCAATATTCAATTAATTTATTTAATAAATTGAAAAAAAATATTTTTATTTATGAATTATAAACCTTTATTAATAGTACTAGGTGAACCTAGAAGCGTGTTTATAGAAATTTTTTTAAAAGCATATAAAAAGTTAAGAAAAAAAATTAAAAGACCAATCATTCTAATTGGATCAGCAAAACTTATAAAAAAACAATTAAATTATTTTAACTATAACTATAATACGAATGAAATAATTGAGGATAAAATTAAATTAATAAAAAATAACAAGAATATAAATATAATTAACGTTGATTTAGACGTCAGAAAACCATTCCAAAAAATTTTTAACAAATCTAATGATTATATAGAAAATTCATTTAATACAGCAATAAAATTGTTAAAAAAAAAACAAGCTATTGGTTTGCTAAATGGTCCAATTAGCAAAAAAAAATTTTTAAAGAAGTCATTCTCAGGCATAACAGAATATTTAAAATACAAAACATCGTCAAATAATGTTGCTATGATAATATACAACAGAAAATTAAGTGTAAGTCCAATTACTACCCACGTACCTATAAAGTTTGTAAATAATAAAATCACAAAAAAAAATATAAAAGATAAAATAAAATTGATAAATAAATTTTATAAGAAGTTTTTAAAAAAAAATCCTAATATTGCTGTTTTGGGATTAAATCCTCATTGCGAAACAACAGATAGTTATAGTGAGGAAGATAAAATAATATTACCTTCAATTAAAAATTTAAAAAAAAATGGTATAAAGATTAGTGGACCATTCTCATCGGATACTTTTTTTATTAGTCCAAATTATAATAAGTTTGATTTAGTAATTGGCATGTATCATGATCAAGTATTAACGCCGATAAAATCTATTTTTAAATTCAATGCAATAAATATAACAGCCGGTCTACCTTTTGTTAGAGTTTCACCTGATCACGGGCCTAATGAGAAAATGATATCTAAAAATATATCTGATCCAACATCAATAATACAATCCATCCTTTTTTTCGAGAGAAGTTTGTGAAATTAAAGCCAAAAAAAAGTCTAGGTCAAAATTTTTTGGTTGATGATAATATAATTAATATAATAACTAATTTAGCTAACATAAATAAAAATTCTACAATTTTAGAAATCGGACCCGGTACAGGCAATTTAACTGAAAAACTAATTTTAAAGAGACCTCAAAGGATGATTTTAGTTGAAAAAGATAAAAATTTAAGCCAAAATTTAAAAAATAAATTCAATGGCAAGGTAGAAGTAATAAATAAGGATTTTTTAGATTTATCTATAATCGAAAAAAATTATAAAAATTTGTCTATATTTGGCAACCTTCCATATAATGTTGCATCGGAAATACTGATCAAAATAATAAAAAGTAATGAAAGTTTTTATTATGATAAATTAGTATTTATGTTTCAAAAAGAGGTAGCTGAAAGAATAATCGCAAAACAAAATACTAAAAATTATAGCAGAATATCAATCATATCTCAGTGGAAACTAAATATAAGAAAAATCAAAGATATAAGCCCAAATTGTTTCTATCCAAAACCTAAAGTACAAAGTTCCTTATTGGAGTTTTCTCCCAAAAAAAAATATACAAAATTAAAAGAGATACAAAATTTAGAATATATTACAAAAGTATTTTTTGGGTTTAGAAGAAAAATGATAAAAAAACCCTTAAGAATTCTTTTTAAAGATATTAATAAAATTTCTGAAAAATTCCGAATAAATTTAAACGATAGACCTCAAAAATTAAGTCCAGAAACTTACTACAAAATTTGTTGCGAATATGAAAATCAACTAAGCAAATTTTCAACGTGATTTTGAATTTTTTTATTATCAATTTTAAACAATTGATTATTTAAGATTTTCGTAATTATATTTTTTAATTCATTAAAACATGTTTCTAATTCATCATTTATAACTACAAAATCATAATCAACCCAATGCTTTACATCAGTTTCAAATTTTTTCATTCGTTCATTAATTACATTTTCGTTATTATTTTCTCGTTCTGAAAGTCTATTAATTAAAGTTTTTTTAGATGGGGGTAATATAAAAATAGAAATTAATTTAAAATTTAATTTTTTTTCTTTTATTTGTTTAGTGCCTTGCCAATCAATATCAAAAATAACATTTTTACCAAGTTTTAAATTATCAATAACTTTTTTTTTGGATGAACCATAAAAATTACTAAATACTTCCGCATACTCTAATAATTCATTTTTTTTAATTAAATCATTAAAATCGTTGGTGTTTACAAAGTAATAGTCTTTTCCATTTACTTCATTTAATCTGGGGATTCTTGTTGTATAGGAAATAGATATCTCGAAATTTTCTATTGAACTAAGTTTTTTAACAAGTGTAGTTTTTCCTGCACCTGACGGGGAAGATAATATTATAATTGCTCCGTCATTTTCTGATGACATGTAAAAAATTTAGTTTGCTTTGTTTTCTATAAATTTTATAGCATCACCAACAGTAAGAATTTTCTCAGCCTCGCTATCAGATATTTCTGAACCAAACTCTTCTTCAAATGCCATTACAAGCTCAACTGTATCTAAACTATCTGCACCTAAGTCATCTATGAAGCTGGATTGATCAGTAACTTTAGCTTCGTCTATTCCTAAGTGGTCAGCGACTATTTTTTTTACTTTATTTGAAATTTCATTAGACATACTAATCCTTTTATTAAATTATTAATAAAGTTTGTCAAGCCATATACATTCCGCCATTAACATGAATTGTTTCTCCAGTTATATAAGATGCTGCGTCAGATGACAAAAATGCAACTGTATTTGATACATCTAAACCTGTGCCCAATTTGTTCATTGGTATTCTAGAAATTAAAATGCTTTTCATATCCTCAGATATTTTGTCAGTCATTTTTGTTTCTATAAAACCAGGTGAAACGCAATTTATAGTTATATTTTTTTTTGCGTACTCAACTGCCAGACTTTTAGACATCCCAATTATACCTGCTTTAGAAGCAGAATAGTTTGATTGACCCAAATTTCCTGTATGACCAACAATAGAGGTTATATTAATAATCCTACCGTATTTATTTTTTAACATTTTTTTTATTGCGAATTTACAGAAGTAAAAAGTTGAGCTTAGATTAATATTAACAACATTTTCCCATTCATCCTTTTTCATTCTAAGAGATAAATTATCACTCGTAATACCAGCATTATTTATTAATATATCTAAACCATCCAATTCGGATGTAGCTTTATCAATCATATTTTCAATTTCTTCATGTTTAGATATATCAAATTTTATGGTTTTTATTTTTGAATATTTTTTTTTTAAATCATCAAGCTTATCCTCATTAGTTCCTGTTGCTAATATTGATCCGCCTAATAAATTAAATTTTTCAACTAAAGAATATCCAATACCTCCAGTTGCACCCGTAATTAATATTTTTTTATTTTTAAAATCAATCATTAAATTTTAATTTTGTTTATATCTTCTTCACTATTAATTGCACTCACTTTTACTTTTTTGTCAATTCTTTTTACTAATCCTGATAATACTTTGCCCGGTCCTATTTCAATAAAATTGTTAACACCATTTTTTATCATAAAATTAACACTTTCTCTCCATCTCACTCTACTTTCTATTTGACGAATCAGTAAATCACGAATAAGTAAATTATCATCAATTTCCTGTGCAGTAACATTTGAAATTAAAGATGTTTGAAATTCTTTAAAAACTATTTTTGCCAACTCATTTCTCATCAATTCTGTAGCGGTTTTCATTAATTCACAATGAAAAGGTGCGCTAACACTTAATTTAATATTTTTTATATTTAAAGAATTTAAATATATCGATAATTTTTCAATATTACTAATTGTTCCACTTAAAACTATTTGGCCGTTTGAATTATCATTTGCAATAAAACATTTAAACTCATTTTTTTTTTTATTAATTATATCTTCTAATATTTCCAATTCTGATCCAAGAACCGCTATCATTCCACCTTCTCCTTTGGGTACTGCCTCTTGCATGGCTTTTCCTCTTAATTTTAAAATTTTAATTGTATTTTCAAAACTTAGCACTCCAGAACACGTAAGAGCTGTGTATTCTCCTAATGAATGTCCTGCAAAATATTTAGCATCATTCAAATTAATTTCGAATTCATTTTTTATTACTTGAAAAATTGAATAACTAATTAAAAAAATTGCAGGTTGAGTATTCTCCGTTAAATTTAATTTATCAGCTGGACCCTCGAGTATAATTTTTGATAGTTGATAATTTAATAGATCATCAGCTTTTTTAAAATTTATTTTGAATGTCTCAAATTTATTATATAATTCATTAGCCATACCTACACTTTGAGAGCCTTGACCGGGAAAAATAACTGAAAACATTTAAAATAATCTAAATTTTATATATTTTTAAGTATTGTAATTAAAGAATTATAATAGTATATCCTCATTTTTTATAAAAGAATAAATATGAATTTATACGAACATACAATTGTAGCTAGACAAGATACAACGCAAAATCAAATCAACCAGTTAAAAGAGAAATATACAAAAATTATTGAGAAATTTGATGGTAATATTGTAAAAACAGAAGACTGGGGTTTAATGCAATTGTCATATATTATTAAAAACAACAAAAAAGGGAACTTTATACATTTTAAACTAGAGGGACACGGCAAAATGATTAATGAATTAGAGAAAAATGAAAAAATAGATAAAAATTTGTTAAGGTATTTAACAGTTAAAGTTAAAAAATTTGACCTCGAAGAAAATTTTTTTAATAAAACGGAGAAACAAGACAAACTAAATAATGATGAAAAAAAATAGAAAAAAACAGTCCCAGAGCAATTTTTCAAAACTTAGCATTTTTCAACCAAATAAATTTAAATTTAAAAAAAAGTGTCCATTATCTGGTAAAGGAGCTCCAAAGATAGATTACAAAAATGTTAGGTTATTAAAAAAATATGTAACTGAAAATGGGAAAATTCTACCATCAAGAATTACGTCAGTATCTCAAAAAAAACAAAGAGAATTATCGACGTCCATTAAAAGAGCTAGAAATCTAGGTTTGATATAATGAAGGTCATACTTTTAGAAAATATTGGGAAAATAGGCTCTATAGGTGAAATAATTGACGTTAAAAGAGGTTATGCAAGAAATTATCTTATATCTCAAAAAAAAGCACTATTTGCTTCAAAGAAAAATATAGAAGAAGTGGATAAAATTAAAAAGGAATTAGGAAAGAAAGATTTAGAAAGAAAAAAGATAGCTAAAGAAATATCAGATAAAATACAAAATAAGACTTATGACATAAAAAAACTCAGTACAGAAAATAAAGAATTATACGGTTCAGTAAAGCCCACAGAAATTTCAAACTTAATTATGTCAAAAGAGAATTTGGAAATTAAATCCTCTTTGATACAACCTACTAAAGAAATCAAATCCTTAGGTAAGTTTAAAGTAATAGTTTCTCTACATACAGAAGTACAATTTACCATATTTATTAATGTTCTTCCCGAGGAAGAAAAAGCTTAACTTATACACTTTTTTCCCCAAGTTTTATTAATACTTGATGCTATGTTAATAGTTTAATATCTTGAATTATTAATGGCTCAACTAGATTTAGTTAAAAATAAAATTGAAGAGTTGCCTAATAATATTGAAGCAGAGCAGTCAATTATTGGATCAATACTAATTTCAAACGAAATATTTGACGAAATAAATACTTTTGTAAGCTCAAAAAATTTTTACGATCCAATGCATCAAAGAATATTTAGTGCTATAGAAAAATTAATATATAGCGGCATGTTAGCTAATCCAATAACTTTAAAAAATCATTTTGAAAATGATGAGGACAAAATTAATATACCCGAATATTTAGTTAAAATAACAAAATTTTCTACATCGAATAGACAGGCGATTGAATATTCAAAAATTGTTTATGATTTGTATGTAAAGAGACAACTTATAAAACTCTCTGAAGAAATAATTGATACTGCTAAATTAAATGATATCGATATAAATAGTCAAACTATAATAGAAAATTCTGAAAAATCTTTATTTGATCTAGCAGAAAAAGGTTCTTTCTCAAATACAATCGTCAAGTTTGATGAAGCATTAAAGTTAACAATTGATATGGCTTCCACAGCATACAAAAATGATGAGGGAATAGTTGGAGTACCTACAGGATTAAGAGACTTAGACGAAAAACTTGGAGGTCTACACAAGTCTGACCTATTAATTATTGCTGGAAGACCTTCGATGGGTAAAACTGCCTTAGCAACAAATATCGCATTTAATGCAGCAAAAAAATTTCAACAAGATGGTAAAAAAACATCTGTAGCATTTTTTTCACTTGAAATGTCTTCTGAACAGCTTTCTACCAGAATATTAGCTGAACAATCCAGAATAAAATCTAATGATATTAGAAGAGGTAGAATTTCAGAGGATCAATTTGACAAATTTATAGAGACTTCAAAGGATATTTCAGAACTTCCGTTATATATTGATGAAACACCAGCAATAAGTATTGCTGCTTTGTGCAATAGAGCAAGAAGAATGAAAAGAATTTATGGATTAGATTTAATAGTAGTTGACTATATCCAATTGATGACTGCTGTAAACTCAAGACGTGATGGAAGAGTTCAAGAAATTTCTGAAATCACACAAGGCTTGAAGGCTTTAGCAAAAGAATTGTCAGTTCCAGTATTAGCATTATCGCAGCTTTCAAGAGCGGTAGAGCAAAGAGATAATAACAAACCTGTATTAGCAGATTTAAGGGAGTCTGGATCGATCGAGCAAGATGCTGATGTAGTTATGTTTGTTTATAGAGAAGCATATTATCTTGAGAGAAAAGAACCAAGACCTGCTACAGTTGAATATGCTGAATGGCAAGCAAAAATGAGTGAAGTCTCTAATATGGCTGAAATAATTGTAGGAAAACAAAGGCACGGTCCAACAGGTAACGTATTTCTTGAATTTGAGCCAATGTTTACAAAATTTAAAGATATTCAAAATAATTAATTTTAATTATATAAGCTAATTTAATGTTAGCTAAAATTTATCAAAATAACATACTTGGCAATCCAAAATCAGTGCTCTTGATATTGGTATCAATATTATTTTTGTCTATATACTTTTCGAAAGATTTTAGACTTGATGCTTCATCGGAAACTTTGTTGTTAGATGGTGATCCTGATCTAAAATATTTAAACGAAATTAATGAAAGATACAATGCTCGTGAATTTTTAGTGCTTACGTACACCCCAGATGATAAAATGATATCAGACAAATCTGTAAATAACTTATTAAGCTTAAAATATAAAATTCAAAGTTTAGATTGGGTTCACAGTGTTATAACTTTACTTGATGTGCCATTACTTAATAGTACTGATGATACGTTAAGCGAAAAATTAAAAAATTTTAGTACTTTAAAAAGTGATGGTATTGACAGAGAAAGAGGCTTTAAAGAAATATTAAATAGCCCTGTATTCAAAAATTTTGTAATTAGTGAAGACGGGAAAACATCAGGAATTATTGTTTACATCAAAAAGGATGAAAATTTAAAAAACATATTAAACCCTAAAGAATTGGAAAAATACAAAGACGCTAGAAAGAAGAAAAATCATGAAAACATTAAAGAGATTAGAAAAGTTATAAAAGATTATAGCAAAGACTCTAAAATATATTTAGGAGGAATTCCTATGATTGCTGACGATATGATGTCATTTATAAAAAATGATATTTTCATTTTTGGCATTGGAGTTTTGCTTTTTATTATTGCAACTTTGTGGTTTGTTTTCAAAAAAATTGTTTGGATCATAGTTCCACTTTCTAGTTGTATTTTTTCAGTAGTTGTTATGTTAGGTATGTTAGGGTTGTTAGGCTGGAAAGTTACTGTAATTTCCTCAAACTTTATAGCTTTAATGTTAATTCTTACAATGGCTATGAATATTCACTTGAGTACAAGATTTCTTCAAATTAAAAATGAATTTCCAAGCAAAAGTAAAATTAAAATATTAGAAATTGCTACAAATAAAATGTTCTTGCCAATCCTCTATACAGGATTAACTACAATTTGTGCTTTTTTATCGTTAATTTTTAGTGGAATAAAACCTGTTATTGATTTTGGCTGGATGATGACCATTGGATTAATAACATCAATGATTACAACATTTACTTTATTGCCAACATTTATAAATCTATCAAGTGATAATAATATATTTGGTTTAAAATCAGACACAAAATCAAAAATAACTAATTTTCTATCTAATTATACTTTAAAAAATAAAAATATAATTTTTGCCACCGCTGCTGCAATAGTTGTGATGAGTTTATTTGGTATTTCGAAGTTACAAGTCGAAAATAGCTTTATTAATTATTTTGATAAAGATACAGAAATCTACAAGGGAATGAAACTAATTGATGAGGAATTGGGTGGAACAACACCTTTGGAGGTAATATTAAAATTTCCTAAAGAGGAAAGCCAAGAAACCAATGAAGATGACGATTGGGGAGATGAGGATGAGGATAACAGTAAATACTGGTTTACAAAGGATAAAATTGATAAAATTGATAAAGTCCACAATTATTTAGAGAACTTAGATCACGTAGGTAAAGTGCTCTCTTTCAGTTCTATATTAAAAGTTGCAGAAAGTTTAAATAATAACAAGCCATTAGGTGGATTAGAAATTGGAGTTTTATATACTAAACTTCCAGAAAACATTAAAAGAGAAATTGTAACACCATACGTATCTATAGATGACTCTGAAGCAAGAATTAGTTTGAGGTTAAAAGACTCTAATAAAAATTTAAGAAGAAATGAATTAATAAAAAAAATTAATAGTGATTTGAAAAATGAAATAAAATTAAGCGAGGATGAATATAAATTAGCTGGTGTATTAATAATATTTAATAATTTATTGCAAAGTTTATTTAAATCTCAAATTCTTACTTTAGGATTTGTAATGTTAGGTATTTTTTTTATGTTTATTATTTTATTTAGAAACTTAAAACTTGCACTTATTGGTGTGATACCTAACTTTATTGCTGCATTTTTTATATTAGGAATAATTGGTATATTTAACATTCCTTTAGATATGATGACTATAACTATTGCTGCAATAACCATAGGAATTGCAGTTGATAACAGTATTCATTATATTTATCGATTTAAAGAGGAATTCTTAAAATCTGGTGATTATAGTAAGACTGTAAAAACTTGTCATTCAACTGTAGGTGTAGCAATATTAAATACTTCGATCACTATTGTATTTGGATTTTCAATTTTAGTTTTATCAAACTTTATACCAACAATATATTTTGGAATATTTACAGGGTTAGCTATGCTTTTGGCAATGTTATTAGTTTTAACATTATTACCAAGTTTCTTAATTAGTTTTAAACCCTTTAAGACAAAATAATAAATGGAACTTGTAAAAGATTTAAATGATTTAATATCATTTTTTGATTTAGCATATATAATAATTACTATTTTATCTTTGATCAAATGCTACAAAAATGGATTTGTTTTAAGTATCCTTTCGGCAAGTAAATGGCTTTTGGCTTATGTAATAACACTTTTTATTTTTCCAAAATTAAAACCTTATGTAAGTGATTTTTTAGATAATGAATATATATTAGATATTCTGTTAGGAATTAGTGTTTTTACAATTATAATATTTATAATTTTACTTATTAATAAAGGTTTAAGTAAAGCTGTAAAATATACTGGATTGGGGGGTCTAGATAAAATATTTGGATTTTTTTTTGGATTCGTAAGAAGTTACATCATAGCAGTTTGTGTGTTTACAACTATTGATATAGTTTATAATTATGAGAGATGGTCTATAAATGTTGATAAATCTATTACTTTTGTTTTTGTTGAAAAAGGTAGCAACTATCTTATAAATGAGTTTCCAACCCAAAAAGAACAAGAAGATGCAAAAGAAAAAATTAAGGATATATAATCCAAAACTTAAAGAAGAGTGTGGAGTTTTTGGAATTAGTAATACAAAGGATGCCTCAACACTAACTGCACTTGGTTTGCATGCTTTACAACACAGAGGTCAAGAGGGTTGTGGAATTGTTTCATTTGATGGAATGAAATACCACTCTGAAAAAAGATTTGGATTAGTTGGAGATAATTTCAATAACGAAGAAGTGTTGAGTAAATTACCTGGTAATTATGCAATTGGTCATAACAGATATAGCACTACTGGTGGGACAACTTTAAGGAATGTTCAACCTTTTTATGCTGATACAAATGCTGGTGGAATTGCAGTTTCTCACAATGGTAACTTAACAAATGCAATAACACTTAGAAATAAAATGGTAGAAAATGGATCAATTTTTTATACCACGTCAGATACAGAGACTATTGTAAAACTTATAGCAAAATCAAAAAGAGCAACAACCATAGATAAAATTATTGATACATTATTTCAAATTCAAGGTGGATATGCTTTAGTCATGATTGCTCAAAATACATTAATAGGTGTTAGAGACCCACACGGAATAAGACCTTTGGTGATTGGAAAATTGAAAAATTCATACGTATTTACATCTGAAACATGTGCGTTAGATATTATTGGAGCAAAATTTATTAGGGAAGTTGAAAATGGTGAAGTTGTTTATATTGAAGATGATGAGTTAAAAAGTTTAAAACCTTTTCCTTTAAGAAAAAAAAGACCTTGCATATTTGAATACATATATTTTTCAAGACCTGACAGTTTATTAGATGGGATTACCGCATATGAGTATAGAAAAAAGCTTGGTGCAGAGCTCTCAAAAGAAGATAAGATAAAAGCAGATTTGGTAGTGCCTGTTCCAGACTCTGGTAATGCAGCAGCAATTGGATATAGTCAAAGTAAAAATATAAAATTTGATTTAGGACTAATAAGAAATCATTATGTGGGCCGGACTTTCATTGAGCCTGCTCAAAAGATTAGAAGTCTTGGAGTAAAACTTAAATTAAATGCTAACAAATCATCTATTAAAAATAAAATAGTTGTTTTAGTAGATGACTCATTAGTTAGAGGGACAACCTCTTATAAAATAGTGAACATGTTATATGAAGCAGGAGCGAAAGAAGTGCATTTGAGAATAGCAAGTCCGGAAATAAAATATCCAGACTTTTACGGCATAGATATGCCATCAAAAAAAGAATTACTTGCAGCAAACATGTCAGTAGATGAAATATGTCAATATGTAAAAGCAAAGTCGCTAAAGTTTCTATCAATAGATGGATTGTATAAAGCAATAGGTTATGAAAAAAGAAATAATGAGTTCCCACAACTTACTGATCATTATTTTACAGGTGATTATCCTATAAAAATTATTGATGAGTTAGGTGAAGAAAAAATTACTCAATTATCATTATTAAGCACTGGATCAAATAACTAGAATGAAAAAAGTTAGCTTCACAGAAATGAAAAAAGGAACTAAGGATGACTATTTATTTTTAGACGAGCATGAACAAAAATATGTTGGTCAAACAGCTGATAGAATTATCAAATTTATGTCTGGCCTAACCGAAACACTAGAAGGTTATCAAGTAAGTAGGTTAGAACATTCTCTACAAAGTGCTACAAGAGCATTAAGAGCTGGAGAAAGTGAAGAAATGGTAGTTGCTACATTGTTACATGATATTGGCGATGAACTGGCTCCAATGAACCACTCAGAATATGCAGCAACTATTTTAAAACCTTATGTTTCAGAGAAAACTCATTGGATTATTGAAAAGCATGGAGAATTTCAGGCTTATTATTACGCACATCATCTTGGTAAGAATAGAAATTTAAGAGACAAGTACAAAGATCATGAGTTTTATCAAGCTACAGTAGATTTTTGTGAAAAATATGATCAGTCCTCATTTGATCCAAATTATAAGAGTTTACCATTAGATTATTTCGCGCCGATGGTAAAAAAAATATTCTCTAGAAAACCGTATAGTCATTTTTAATTTGTCAAATCAACTTAAAAATGAGAGTAGTCCATATTTAAAGCAACATGCAGATAATCCTGTTGAATGGTTTGCATGGAACAAAATCTCATTAGAAAAAGCACGCAGTGAGAAAAAACCAATTTTTTTAAGTGTAGGGTATTCTAGTTGTCACTGGTGTCATGTTATGGCTCATGAAAGTTTCGAAAATATTGAAACAGCAAAAATATTAAATGAAGAATTTATAAACATAAAAGTTGATAGAGAAGAAAGACCCGACTTAGACAACATTTTTCAAAAGAGCTTAAGCATTTTAACTGGTGCCCAAGGTGGATGGCCCCTCTCTATGTTTCTAGATGAGAATGGAGTGCCCTTTACTGGTGGAACCTATTTTCCCCCAAAAGAAGTGAATGGCAGACCTAGCTTTAATCAGGTTCTATTAAATGTTTCGAAAGTATACAAAGAAAATCGCGATAAAATAATTTCTCAAGTCTCGCAACTTCAAATAGTTTTTAAAGATCTTCACAGAAAAAATGCGGTATTAAAGCAAGACCTTGAGCCTTATGCAGATAAAATTCTTCAGTACTTAGATGATGAAAATGGTGGATTTAAAGGCGCACCTAAATTTCCTCAGTTCTATGTTTTTCAAACATTATTTTATTTCTTTAATAACAATAAAAATTCAAAATTTTTAAAACCAGTAGAAACTTTACTTATAAAAATTTCATCAAAAGGAATTTATGATCATTTGGGCGGAGGCATATCTAGATATACAGTTGACGAAAAATGGATTATCCCACATTTTGAAAAAATGCTGTATGATAATATTCAATATATCATTCTATTAAGTCACTATCTTGATAGATTTAAATCCAAATATTTAGAAAATAAATTAAAACAAACTATTAAATTTATAAATACAGAATTTATTACTGAAGATAACTTTTTAGGTTCGGCACTTGATGCTGATAGTGAAGGTATTGAAGGAAAATATTATACGTGGAATTATAAAAATTTGATTGAAATACTTGGTGATAAATTTGATATAATTAAAAAGACTTATGATATTTCTGAAAGTGGTAACTTTGAAGGGGTAAATATATTTTCTGAAAAAGAAAATATTAAACTTAACAGTCAAGAATTAATTGAATTAGAAATTGCAAAAGAAATTTTAAAAAAAGAGAGAGATAAACGAATTAAACCTTTTTTTGATAATAAAGTACAAACAGATCTCAATTGTTTTTGGTTATACTCAAATCTTCTCTCTTCATTGGTAACAAATGATATAAAACTCTATGATAATACCATTGTATTATCTAAAAAATTGTTAAAAAAACTTCATAATAATATTTATCATTGCTATGAAAAAAATAACGGTGAAATAAAAGTATTTTTAGAAGATTATGTCTATTTGTGCTTATTGTTAATAACATTATATGAACTTGAAAACGACTCTGAGTCATTAAATATTTGCCAAGAATTAATGCTTAAAGCATGGGATCTTTTCTATAATACTGAATATAAACTTCTTCAAAAAAATATTGTCAAAAATAATGATTTATTCGTTAATCCAATAGATATTTCTGACAATAATATACCCAATGGAAATAGTGTATATTTAATAGTTTGTAACAAATTAAAAAATATTACTGGTAAAAAAGATTGGAATGAAAAAATTGATTTATTAAGTAAAACTTTTAACTCTTATATCAACTACAATTTTTCTCAAATGTTCAGTTTTATAAAAAATATAAGTATTTGTGAGAAAAATACTACTATAACTTTTAATGGAGAATTTAAAAATTATAAAAATATAATAAATAAATTAAACATAAACTATTTGAGTAATGCCTCTATAATTCATAAAGAAAATGAAAATGAATTTTTCACTGTAATTTGTCAAAATCAAACCTGTTCAAAAAAACTTAAAAATATTCAAGAAATCGAAAACTATTTAGAAAATTTGCATAATGTTAAATAAGCTTTCTAATCAACAAAAAGGATCCTTTCTGGCTTTTGTTGGTGTTATGTTTATTACTCCAGACTCATTATTTATAAGATTGTCAAATATTGATACTTGGTCTCTTCTTTTCTATAGAGGTGCAATACCCTTCGTTGTTGTATTGATAGGACTTATTTTGTTTTATAGAAAAAATTTTTTTAATGCATTATTTAAAATTGGTCTAGCTGGTATTTTTTATGTAATTAGCTTTTCTATTTGTAATATAACTTTTATTATCTCAATTCAAAATACTAACGTAGCTAATACCCTGATCATGGTGGCAATGGCACCAATGTTGTCTGCAATATTAGCAGCAATTTTTTTAAAAGAACCAACCAATAAGGAAACTTGGGTAGCAATTTTTATAACATTTTTTTCTGTTACATTTATATTTTATGACTCGATACAAATTGGAAATATAGTTGGAGATTTATTTGGTTTTGTAACCGCACTTGGTCTAGCTATAAATGCAAATCTCGCAAGGTTTGCTAAAGATAGAGATTTAGTACCATCAGCAGTTATAGGAAAACTTGTTGTTGCAATATTTGCTTTCTTTTTTGTTGAAAATTTTGGCCTAGTGGCAGCAGACAAAATAATAGTTCCTTTGATGTGTATAATGTGTGTGGCTATTCCTTTTGTATTAGTAACAATAGCCCCAAGATATATTTCTGCAGCAGAGGTGAATTTATTCTTCCTATTGGAAGTTATACTTGGGCCAATTTGGGTATGGCTTATAATTAAAGAACAACCAAGTGTTCAAACAATAATTGGTGGTATAGTTATAATTATTACAATTGCTTTACATTCATTTTTAGCCTTAAAAAAAACACAAATCAAATCTACTTAGCCTCAAAATAAATTATATTTACTTTTATAGATGCAAAAAGAAGTTAAAAAGTCCTGGGCATTATTCATAGGAATTGGAACCATGATGATTGCACATGGTCTACAATTACAAGTGATGGGAATTAGGTCTGTAATTGAGAATTTTAGCGTTATAACAACTGGTATTTTTATGTCAGGATATTACATAGGTTATTTTGTAGGATCAAAAACAACGCCTAAGTTAGTATCAAAAGTTGGTCATATAAGAGTTTTTGCTGCATTTGCATCTCTTGCATCATTAAGTGCTTTATTAGCTGTTGCATACGTCAATCCATTTATGTGGACTATAAGTAGATTTATCACAGGCATAAGCTTAGTTAGTTGCTACATTGTAAGCGAAAGTTGGTTAAATGATAGAGCAACTAATAAAAATAGAGGGCAGCTATTATCAGCTTATATGATTATAATTTATTTAGGTCTCTCAATTGGTATGTTGCTTCTAAACGTTAGTGATCCAATTAATTATGAGCCTTTTATTTTAGTTTCGGTTTTATTATCTTTAGCTTTAGTTCCTATTCTGCTTACAAAAAGATCAGCACCAAAATTTAAAAAGATTGGAACCATGAATATAATAGAGTTATATAAAATCTCCCCATTAGGAAGTGTAAGCTCTTTTTGTACAGGAATTATTCATGGAGGTTTTTTTTCTTTAATCGCTTTTTATGCAACTAAAGCAAATTTTAATTTATTTGAAACATCTATTCTTCTTTTTATTTCAACAATTTCTGGTGTGCTTGGTCAATGGCCAATTGGTCATGTATCTGATAAATACGATAGAAGATCAGTAATTGTGATTACAACTTTTTTTGCAGCTTTATTAGCTTTTCTGTCAATATTAACCTCCAATGATCCAATAGAGAATATTTATTGGTTATCAGAAATGCATTATAAAAAAATTTTATTTTTTATATTTGTTGGTCTTTATACTAGTTTTTGTTTACCTTTATTCTCGTTAAACCTTGCGCATACAAATGATTTTGTAGATAAGAACAAATTTGTTGCGGCAGGTGGAGGTTTGCAATTAATATTTGGGTTTGGTGCAATATCTGGACCGATATTATGCTCACTATTTATTCAATTTCTTGATTTGAATGGTTTTTTTATTTTTTTAATTCTTTTCCATTTAATTATTGGTTTTTTTGGCGTTTATAGAATGAAAGTAAGAGAGGTTGCAAACAATCCAGAGTCAACTTTCACCCCCATACCGGCAACTATTACACCTGCTGGGTTACAACTGGATCCAGATACACCAGCAAATTTGGATAATAAAAAAAATTAGGTTTATAATTTTTCTCTAATAGTTTTTACTAATTTATCTATATCTTTTTCTGTGGTATTCCATGCTGACACAAATCTAACAGAACCATCAAATGTTTCATCTGGAACAGCATAATAACCTTTTTTTGATAGATGATCTTGTATACTTTTTGGAATTTTAACAAATACTTCGTTAGACTCCGTTGGATAAGTTATTTCAATGCTATTTAATCTTGAAAGTTTTGTACTTAAAATTTTTGCCATTTTATTAGAATTTTTTGCATTTTTGTACCATAAGTTATTTGATATATATGCATCCAGTTGAGCTGAAAGAAATCTCATTTTTGATAACAATTGTCCCGATCTCTTTTGAAGATATTTAAAATTTTTAATATCTTCTGACTTAAAAAAGATTATTGCTTCTGCATCTAAACATCCATTCTTAGTTCCACCAAATGTTAAAACATCGATACCTGATTTCCAGGTAATTTCAGCTGGTGTTTTTTTTAGTGAGACTACAGCATTTGAAAAACGTGCCCCATCCATATGAACTTTCATGTTGTTTTTCTTTGCAATTTCAGTAATTTTTTCTATTTCGTCTATTTTGTAAACTACTCCTGTTTCACAAGATTGTGTAATACTTACAGTAGAGGGTTGGGTATTATGAACCACTCCCTCACCTCTAATATTTTTTCTTAAATCTTCTGCACTAAATTTACCATTAAATCCATCGATAGTTATTAGTTTAGCACCACCTGTAAAGAACTCAGGTGCTCCACACTCATCCACATTAATATGTGAAATTTTATGACAATATATGTTTCCATAATTTGGAGTAATTGCAGATAAAGCTAATGAGTTAGCGGCAGTCCCTGTTATAGCAGTAAATACTTTTACTTTTTTTTCAAATAATTCAGAAAATTTTCTTTCTAAGTTATTTGTCCATTGATCATCTCCATAAGAATCTACATTGCCATTGTTTGCATTATTTATTGCTTGAATTACTTCTGGACAGGCAGCTGTAACATTGTCTGAGGCAAAAATCGTCATATTATTGGTTCGGAAAGTAATCTTTTAAATTTCCCTCTCTAAAAACGTCAGCAGTACTACAATGCAATCCGCCACCAAATGCATATGCATCTCTTAATTCAACAGGTACGACCTCTAATCCAAGCTTATCTATTTGTTCAGCTTGATAAACTTCACTTTTCTCTACGCATACAGTTTTTGGATCTAAAACCAACACATTCATTGATAACCAAACTGATGAATAACACAATGGTGGTGGAGAATTATGAGCAGGTTGAGCTGCATCGATAATTTTCCATCCATTTTTTTCAAAAAGCTTTCGTTGTTCCTCAGGTAGTCTTCTTTGGGGATTATTAATAATTATACCTTCTGTAATTGGCGTAAAAGTAGCATCAATATGTATTGGATAAGGGTCCCCAGGAAAATTTACAGCATGCACTCTGTGATTTTGAAAATGTCTTTTAAGCCAATCAATACCTTTTAGATTAGTAGTAAATCCGTGTTGAACAATTAAATCTTTTCCAAATCTTAAAATATCAGCAGCATCAAATAATGGTTCTTCTTCTGTTGTTACAAAAAATTTATTTTTTGTCCATTCTAGTCTTTTTTGCACACCTATTGTGTCAGATAAATAATCTTTTCTATAATCTAAGTCTGTAAGTCTAGGTTTGGGTGCTGTTTCGTGTTTCATATTAGAATCCTCATCAAAATATTTTTGTATAAGTGGTCTATAATTTAAATATTCGAACCATCTACATCTGTAACTCATTGTAGCCTCTAACATCTCATTTCCCACAGTTAGAATAACATCTCTTGCTGGCATACAACCAAACATGGTTTCTGACTTCCAATCAGGTGTTTCAATTTTTTGATTATGATTTATGGGCTGGGGTCTATCTACTTTAACACCCCTTTTTATTAGAATTTTTTCAAAATTATCCAGTAGTTCATTTGCTTTATCTACAGTTTCTTGAGTTCTTGGACCATATTTACCTTTCATGTCAGAGTCTTCGGGAACCTTTGCATCTATTGCTGGCTCAGGTGCAGGTATGCAACATCCATCAGCCTTTCCTAAAATGACGTGTTTTAAAGGGTCCCACTCATTCCAACTGTTTACAATAGTTTTACTCATCTAATTTAAACCTATAAACCTTTTGTTATTTTGAATAATTAAACTGTAATAAAATATAGATACAAAGATTAAAAATCCTCCGATTATAGTATTGTTTGATGGGATTTCATTAATTCCTAGCCACGGTAACCACACCCAAAATATTCCACCAATAACCTCTGTTAGTGATAAAAGTGTAAGTTCAGCTGCCTGGATATGTTTTGAGCCCATAGAGTATAAAATAAGACCAATGCATACTAAAGAACCATGTGTAGCAAATAAAGCTTGATTTTTACTAGAGGATAAAAAATTTAAATCCTGATTTAAAATTACAAAACCTGAAATAATTGCGCATATTAAACCTGCAATTGATACTGTTGTAAATTTTGGTGTCTGTCTTCTCCATCGAAGAGTTACAGAAAATATTGCAAAACCTAATGCAGAAGCTAATCCAAAAATTAGACCTATAATAGATCCTGTATTTTTATTTCCAACAGCCATTATTACAATTCCAATTGCAGCAAGTATTATTGTAAGCCAAACACTTAATGAAATTTTTTCTTTAAGAAATAAAAAACTTAATAAAGCCGTTATGAATGGCATTGCAGCTAAACACAATAATGTAATTGCTGCAGATGTATTTGTAATTGACCATATAAAAGATATCATTGCAATTGCAAGACCTAACCCCCCTAAAATTCCAGATAAACCAACTTTTAAATAATTTTTATAAAATTTAATTCCTTCTTCAAAATATAAAAAACAGTTTAATAGCAAAAAGATTACTATTCCCCTGGTGAAAAGATATTGCCAAGGCACTGTGTTGGCTGCGTCTATATTTCTAACTACGTATGGACCTAACGACCAAAATAATCCTGCAAATAATACAATAGGAACTGCCGCTTTCTGATTTTTAAGCTCTAACATTTGCAATTTTTAATACTTATTTTTTTTCTACACAAGAAAATAAATATTAAAAATATTTCAATTACAGTGTAAATTAGGACTTTATGGATTTAGATATTTTAAAGATCGCTTCAGATACTAAAAATATGAAAAAATTGGAAAATTTCACTCATAGTGCATTAAAGAAAAATCCAATGTGCGGTGATTACATTAAATTAAAAATTAACTTAAAAAAAAACATAATAAAAGATGTAGGTTATGAAACTAAATCATGTATATACTGTCAAGCATCTGCAAGTCTAATAACTAAAAATATAATTAATAAAAATTTAAAGTCTGTAATACAAAAAATAAAGCTAATTAATAAATTTTATCATAACCAAGAGATAAGTATCGAAGGAAAATTGTTTAAAATTTTTAATAAAAAAAATTATAAAAGGAAGAATTGTATATACCTTCCAATTAATGCGATAGTTGAAGCTTTGAAGATAAAAAATTAAATCTATCCAATAATAAAATTATTTTTAACCATAAGACCAATACCAATACCTAGTATGAGCGCTAAAATAAGTCTTGTTCTTCTATTCATTTATTTTTTTGAAAACAACCCAGCAATTTTAATCTTTATAGTTTCCCATAATTTTGCCATTCCAAGAGGCTCATAAATCATAAATATTATCATTAAGACACCAAATACGACCTGTTCAATTGCTGATATAATTGTGGCATCTATTGCTCCGTGAAATACATTGTTTCCTATATAATTAAGTAATACAGGGAATAATAAGATAAATGCAGCCCCAATAAATGCACCATTTATTGTTCCTAGGCCACCCAATATAACCATAAATAGAACCTTAAAGGATAATTTAATGTCAAATGCTACTGGTTCTAATGATTTCAAATATGTAAATGCAAAAAGAGCTCCGGCAACACCACAATAAAATGAACTTATTGCAAATGCTTGTAATTTTGTTTTAAGCAACGATACTCCCATTGACTCTGCAGCTATATCCATGTCTCTTACTGACATCCAATTTCTTCCAGTACTTCCTCTTGCCATATTCATTGCAATTAGTGTCATCGGCGTTACCACGGCAACAATAACTAAATACATTTCAACAGGCGAAGTAAATGGTTTTCCCATAATTACTATATCTTGGGCAGTGATAATTCCTGAAGAGTCGTAATTTTTAAACCAACCAAATTTATCAATCATCCATATAATGAAAAATTGGGATGCAAGTGTTGCAACCATTAAATAAATTCCCCTTACTCTTAAACTGGGTAATCCGAATAATATACCAAATGCTGCAGCAATTAATCCTGATATCAATAATGCAGCCACAAAAGGAATACCCGGAACTCTTAATATTAAATTAAAACATGCAAATGCGCCAGCTGCCATAAATCCTGCAGCACCGAGAGCTAGTTGACCTGTGTATCCCATAATAATCTGTTGTCCAATCGTAGCTAAAGCTAGACATAACCATGGAATTAATATTGAAGTATACCAGTATCCAGATGATACTGTCATAGGTATAACTACAACTCCTACAATTAATAATATAGCAAGATTGATTAGATCACCTCTTGTATATGTCATGAAAATTGGCTTCATAATTAAACTCTCCTAATAATTTTTTCTCCAAATAAACCTTCAGGTCTATATAACAAAAAGAAAATTGCTAATACGTATGGCGCCCATCCCTCGATGGCCCCTCCAAAAAATGGTCCAATATATACCTCTAGAACTTTTTCAACGGCCCCAATCAATAAACCGCCAATTATGGCTCCAGGAATTGAAGAAAATCCACCAATGATAAGCACTGGAAGCGCTTTCAATGCTAAATCAACTAATGCAAATTGTACCCCAGCTCTTGCCCCCCACATCATTCCTGCAACTAAAGCAACTACACCAGCTGCCGACCACACAAGAAGCATTATATGTTTTAAGGGAATTCCAATAGAACTTGCTGCACCAGCATCATCTGCTACTGCTCTTAGACCAAGTCCCATTTTGGTATATTTAAATAATAGAGTAAGACCTATAATCATACCAAACGCAACTATTCCAGCAGTTAGGTCAATCGCACTAATAAATAATTTCAAGTTATCAGCAATCCATGGAATTGGAAAATCTTTAATCCCTAAATCTAATCTTCTCACCTCCACGCCCCACATTGCTTGAGCAAGACCTTCTAAAACATAACCTAGTCCTATAGTTGCCATAAGCAAAGTATCTTCGCTCTGGTTCATTAAAGGTCTTAAAACTAGTCTTTCAGTGCATAAACCTACGATAATCATTAAGAACACAGCTAAAAAGAACGCTAAAACAAATGGTACATTAAAGTCTTGCATAAAACCAACGAATGCAAGAACTGCAAAGAATACCATAGCCCCTTGAGAAAAGTTAAATGTAGCTGAAGCTTTGTAAATTAAAACAAATCCTAAAGCCACAAGAGAATACATCGTGCCTGCAAGCAAGCCACCAACTACAACTTCAATAAAAAATAATATTTGATCCGCCATAACTAGTGTTCTACCCCTAAATACGCATCAATAACTCTTTGATTAGATCTTACTTCATCTGGTGTTCCGTCACCTATAACTTTACCGTAATCCAATACTACAACTCTATCTGATATATCCATTACTACTCCCATATCATGTTCAATCAAAACCATAGTAGTTCCTATTTCGTCATTTACTTTAAGAATAAATCTACACATTTCTCTTTTTTCTTCTACATTCATTCCTGCCATTGGTTCATCTAATAATATTAAATTTGCATCTGTTGCTAAGGCTCTTCCGAGTTCTACTTTTTTTTGTAAACCATAAGGTAACTTTCCTACTGGTGTATTCTTAATATCGTCGATTTCTAAAAATTCCACTATCTCCTCACACCTGTCCCTATTAACTTTTTCTTCTCTTTTTGCTTTAGGTAATTGTAATGCTACCTCCATAAAGTTTGAAGTTGTATGAAGTTTTCGTCCAACTAGAATATTATCCAAAACTGACATTCTTTTAAATAAAGCCAAGTTTTGAAATGTTCTCGATATTCCCTTTTGCGCCATAATATTTGGGGTAACCTTTTGAACTTCTTCTCCTTTGTAAGTAACAGACCCTACTTGAGGTTTATAGATACCATTAATGCAGTTTAACATTGAGCTTTTTCCTGCCCCATTTGGTCCAATGATTGCTCTTATTTCATGTTCTAAAACATTAAATGACGTATCTGTAATCGCTTTTACACCGCCAAAACTTAAAGAAATATTCTTTACCTCTAAAACTGGCCCTCCAATTGGAAAATTTCTTTCAGTCATTAATTAACCTTTTTTTTCTTCTTTTTTCCTTCTTCTTTAAGCACATCTCTAAAGTTTTTTCTTCCTTCTTTAGAAATACCTAAATATAATTCTTTTACTTTATCATCATTTAGCAGGCTTTTTGCTGTGCCCTCTAACATCACTTTTCCTGTTTCTATAATATAACCGTGATCAGAATTTTTTAATGCCACATTAGTATTTTGCTCTGCAAGTAAAACGCTTACCCCTTCTTTTTCGTTTAATTCCTTTACAATATTAAATATTTCAGCAACAAGCTGGGGTGCCAGTCCCATTGATGGCTCATCTAACAATAACATTTTTGGTTTCGCCATCATCGCCCTAGCAACTGCTATCATTTGCTGTTCTCCGCCTGAAGTAAAACCTGCTTGACTTTTTCTTCTTTCTTTAAGTCTTATAAAGTATCCGTAAATTTTCTCTAATTCTTGATTTATATCTCCTCTTGATAATTTTCTTGAATACGCACCACTTATAATATTTTCTTCTACCGTCAAATGTCCAAAACATCTTCTTCCCTCTAAAACTTGAACCATTCCCATATTAACCATTTGTGAAGGGTTTTGTTTTTCAATAGCGTTTCCATCATAATTGATGGTGCCACCTGTAACTTTTCCACGTTCAGATGCTAACATTGTAGATATTGATTTTAAAGTTGTGCTTTTTCCAGCTCCATTACCACCTAATAAAGCAACTATTTTTCCCTTAGGCACGTTAAGAGTTACATCGTGTAAAGCTAAAATAACGTTGTCGTAAACAACTTTGACATTTTTAAGTTCTAAAATGTTTCCAGACGCAGAACTCATAAATTTTATATCCCTCTAGTATAATAATTTAGAATTTAATATTGGGGGAGTTTATAAAAATTTTCGAAAAATTCAAAAACATTTTTTCTCCCCCAATATAATTTTTATATTAAGGTCAACCTTAACACTTCTTAGGTGTTATGTTGTTTTCTTTAGCAAATTTAGCTGCAGAAGTTTCTACTAGTCCTCTAATAAATGCAGGGTCCAATGGAGCTTCCCAACCAGTTACCTGATTGAATTTCTCTCCATCCCATTGCATTACAGCAAATTTACCAGCACCTTCATGGTTCGCACATGAAATAGCAAATGGAGCTAACATTCCGTCAACACCTAGCTCTTTCATTCTAGCTTCAGTCATGTTAATTGCTTCATAACCATCTCTAAACTCAGCACCATTTACTGCTTTACCAACTTTGTTATGCATTTTTTGAGCGTTTCTTAAACCCTCAATCCACATAACAGCAGCACCTAGTCCTCTATTCCAATATACTGAACCAATTCTACTTTCATCTGCTAAGTTTCCTTTTCCAGCACCATATACTTTAGCTTTAATGTCTTTAACAAGCGGATATTCACCTGGTAAAGCATTTGCTACTGCGTATGTTCCTATTGCTGCATCACCTGCAGGATACATATCCTCTTCGGCAGCTCCAAAAGTTACATACATCATACGATCTCTAGGAAAATTAATTCTAGCAGCGTTAGTCATTGCTGTTGAGTTCATACCAGAACCTGCACCCCAGAAAGTTACCCAGTCAGGTTTCTCTTTTCTGATTTGCAGCCACTGAGATTGTTGTTCTAGTCCTGGAGGTGGAATTGAAATCTCTACTAACTCCGTTCCCCAGTCAGCGCAAATTTTTCTCATTGCTGGTAGTGGCTCTCTACCGTAAGCAGAGTCAATGTGTAAGTGAACGATTTTTTTACCTTTCATCTTATCGATACCGCCTTCGATTTCAGCCATAAATTTTAATTTAACTGCGATTTGTGACCAATAGTGACTTGCAGCATTGAATACCCAAGGCCATACTCTTCCATCGGCACCGTCAGTTCTTCCATAACCATATTGAGCTAAAACAACATTGTCTTTAGCCATACGGTTAATTACCGCGTATGCTCCTGGTGTTCCTAACGTATCAAACACAACAATTCTTTGACCATCTTTTTCTAATAATCGCTGATAACACTCAACTGTTTTTACTGCGTTATACTCAGTTTCGCATTCCTGCCAAGTAAGCATGACACCATTTACTCCGCCAGTCATATTGACGTAGTTTAAGTAATCAATTTGTGCCCCATAATAACCTGTACCCATAGCTGAGTAAGGTCCTACACGGCTACTTGCAATTGGAAAGTATTGAGTTTCTGCACTAGATGCAGTTTGAGGTATAGCGAGTGAAGAAAATAAAGCTACAACTACTGTAAGCGTAGATGCCAGCCTTTTAAACGTTTTTGCTAACATTTTCCCTCCTATTTAAGTATGTTAAACATTCTTAGTAGTTATGATTAAACCACATTGCTTAAAGTAGTGCAAATATTTCTTAAAAACATTCTAAAAAAAAAATAATACACAACTTCAACAAGAAAAAAAAACAATTGCAGATTGTAATTTGTTATTTTTATTTGTTATCAAATTTTAACTAATTGTAATAAGGATATTTTGTTTTATGGAAGGATTAGAATTTAAAAAAGCTTTTATTGCAGGAGTATTTTCAATTGTAACAATTGGATTTTTAACATTATTAACTTACAAAACAGAGTACGGAATTTTTTTAATTGCATCTTTTGGGTCAACGATGGTTTTGCTGTTTGGATACCCAGAGAGTCCATTTGCCCAACCTAAAAATATATTTTTTGGTCATTTATTGACATCTATTGTTGGTGTTATTTTTGTAAATTTTATACCACTGCCAATTTATATAATGATACCAATTGCTGTGGGAATTGGAGTTTCCTTGATGATTTTAACTTCTGTTACTCACCCTCCTGCAGGTGGAAATCCTATAATTGTTATAATTGGATCTGCATCCTTTGACTATATTATAAGTCCCATTATAATTGGAAGTGCTTTAGTTTTAGTCTTTGGAGTAATTCTAAATAGATTTATCTTAAAAAAACAGTATCCAAAAAAATAAAAGTTATAATGAAACTAAATATTATTTGCAGAGATGCTTTTATATGCTAGACTTTATTATAAATAAGACAGTAGATTTCATAAAAATTTATTGAGAAGGAGAAAAAGAAAATGAAAGTACTTTGTATATTATATGATGATCCAAAAGGTGGAATGCCAAAATCTTATCCACTTTCGCAATTACCTAAAATTGAAAAATATCCTGACGGAATGACTTTGCCATCACCAAAAGGTAGAGATTATACTCCAGGACAATTGTTAGGCTGTGTATCAGGTGAACTTGGTTTAAGGAAATTTTTAGAAAGCAATGGACACGAATTAATAGTAACTAATAGTAAAGATGGAGATGGATGTGAAGCTGATAAACATATTGTTGATGCAGATATTGTTATTTCTCAACCATTCTTCCCATATTATTTAACTAAAGAGAGAATTGCAAAAGCTAAAAATCTTAAAATGGCAATAACTGCAGGTATAGGTTCTGACCATGTTGATTTGCAAGCTGCAATGGATAATAAAATTGATGTTGTGGAGGTAACTTTCTGTAACTCAAGATCAGTAGCAGAACATATAGTTATGATGATTGTATCAATGGTAAGAGATTATCATAATCAACATAGAATAGTTAACGATGGTGGTTGGAATATAGCTGATGCTGTACAAAGATCATATGATGTTGAAGGAATGCATATTGGTACAGTTGCAGCTGGAAGAATTGGTTTAGATGCATTAAGAAAAATGAAACCATTTGACACTCATCTACATTACTTTGATAGACATAGATTGCCCGATAGTGTTGAAAAAGAATTGAATTTAACATTTCATGAAACTGTAGAGTCAATGGTAAAAGTTTGCGATGTGGTAACAATTAATTGTCCTCTTCACCCGGAAACTGAAAATCTTTTTGATGATGCTATGATCAGTAAAATGAAAAAAGGAGCATATATTGTTAACACTGCTAGAGGAAAAATATGTAACCGTGATGCAATCGCGAAAGCATTGAAGAGTGGTCAATTAAGTGGATACGCAGGAGATGTTTGGTTTCCTCAACCAGCTCCTAATGATCATGTGTGGAGAAGTATGCCAAATCATGGAATGACACCACATACATCTGGAACATCTTTAACTGCTCAAGCAAGATATGCAGATGGGGTTAGAGAAATTTTAGAATGTTTTTTTGATGGTTCTGAAATTAGAAATCAATATTTGATTGTCAAAGATGGTCAGTTAGCAGGTATGGGTGCTCACTCATACAGTAAAGGATCTGCAACAAGCGGATCTGAAGAAGCTGCTAAATATAAAAAAGCATAATTAATTTAGTCAAGGTAGCTACTATAAACGGTAGCTACCTTATATATCATTCACAATTATCTGAATTTAGCTAATCTGATATAATGAAAGTTATATCTTTAGTTTTATTTTTAATATTACCAATTAATTACGCATTTTCTGAAAATTTAAATAAGGCTTATTTTGCAGGTGGATGTTTTTGGTGTATGGAAGAATCATTTGAAAAACTAGAGGGTGTCAAAGAAGTAATTTCTGGTTACTCTGGTGGCACTACATCTAATCCCACATATAAAGAAGTTACTTTTGGAGATACGGGACATTTTGAGGTTGTAGAGATTATTTATAATAACAATATTGTTTCTTATAATGAATTGTTAAAAAATTTTTGGATAAATATTGATCCATTTGATGCGTTTGGTCAATTTTGTGATAAAGGTTATAGTTATAGATCTGTAGCATTTTATCAAAATGCATATGAAAAAAATCAAATTGAAAAAAGTATTTCAGAAATAGAGAATAAATTTAGTAAAAGAGTTGTAACTTATGTAAGAGAATTTGAAATATTTTATAAAGCTGAAGATAAACATCAAGATTACTATCAAGAATACTTACTAAATTACTTAATGTATAAAAAAGGCTGTGGAAGAGAGGAAGTGCTTAAAAGAATTTGGAAACTTTAAAGAAATTTGTCAAACCATTTATAATAACATATTTATTATTTTCAGTTGCAATTAGTTTTTATCCTACATTTAACTTTTACTCCTTTAAGGGGCAATTAATAATTTTAAGCGTTTCTTTGTTTAATGGTTTTTTAGGAATTTATATAAAAAAATTATAATACGTAGGGTTCTGGTCTAGCTTTACTATTTAAAACCCTTTCAACGTCAAAAACGCTTATATCAATTGTCTGATATTTGCCAGTCGTAATAAGTTCTGTCAGCGCTCTTCCTATTCCTGGAGCCTGCATTAATCCTCTCCCTGTAAATCCAGAGGCCATATAAACGTTCTCGTATTTGGGATGTTTTCCTACAACAGCATTGTTGTCCAATTTATTACAATCATAATAACCAGCCCAAGCTCCTGTTAATTTTAATTCCTCGAATATTGGCACTCTTTTTGCGAGCGCCGGCCATACTAGTTCCTCATAATGAGACCAATCAGGCTCAAGATCTTTAGCATCAAAAGTTGATATCGGGGATCCTGCTAAATATTCTCCACCCTCAGGTCTCCAATAAACACCTGAAGTTAAATCTCCAGTTAATGGCATTTCCTTTATATACTTTGAACACTTCACTCTAAATACTGTGTGTTTTTGAGGTACTACTGGTATATCATCCAATAATTCTTTAGTCCAACATCCTGCTGCTGAAACGATTGTCTTAGCATTAATTTCAGAAAGACTTTTAACTTCTCCTTTTATAAATTTAGCTCCTAGTTCCTCTGCTTTGCTCTTTAATGCTCCATGAAAAAGGAATGGATCTATCCACCCTTCTGTTTCATTATCTGTATAGGTAGCTGTTGCGATACCCTCATTGTTAATATATGGAAATATGTTTTTAATTTCTGAGCCTTTAATATTTTTTGTTCCTGCGTTGCATTCTTTATGATTTTCTAAAGCTTTGTATTGTTCTTCGGCTTTATCTGGGCCAAACATTAGTAAATAGCCATTAGGCACCATGCTTGCAGTTGGGTTTGGGTTTTTTTTTGTTTTTAGATGTTTTGGTAAGTTAAAAATGAATTCTCTTGCAAATTTACCTAATAAAATATTTTCTTTTTGAAAGAATTGCCTTCTAAACCCGCCTAATGATAATGGAAATGATGCAATTTTGTAAGTAGGATCTCTTTCTATAACTTTTACCTTTCTTCCCTCTTTAGACAAAAAATATGCTGTTGCAGTTCCAATTATTCCACCTCCAATTATTACGACATCATCCATATTTAATTTAAAACTAGTAAACTTGTATTTAGGATTAATGCATAAACTGTCCAAAGTAAATACGGAATCATTAGATTGTAGCTTAGTTTACTTAGGGGTTTATATTTATTCATAAGAAACAAAATGAATAATATTATTATAATGATATTAACTAATGCGACGAAAATATCATGCATCACAAAAAAAACAATACTCCAAGTAGTATTAAAAAAAATATGAATTAAATATATAAATACTAACCCAATATCTTTAGTATTTTTATGCCAAGCTGACCAAATTGCGATTGTCATGAATAGATAAAGTGTTGTCCATACTGGAGCAAAAATCCAATCAGGTGGATTAAATGAAGCTTTATTTAAAGTTGAATACCATGGCTCTTTATAAGAAATTGTTGAAATCGCACCCACAAAAGACGCCGAATAAGTAATTGTTCCAAGTATTATAAAAGATATAAATTTATTTTTTAACATTTTGATATATATATCAGTTGATTATGAACGATAAAACTATTTGGATTACTGGAGGTAGCACAGGTATAGGTAGGGCTTTAGCTTTAAAGTTTGCAAATAATGGGTGGAATGTTGCAGTTTCTGCTAGAAGAGAGAATCTATTGCGAGAACTAGAAAAATCTAATCAAAATATTTTTCCATACCCTTTAGATGTAACAAATAAGGAAAACTGCAGCGAAGTTTTTCAAAATATTATTGCAAAATTTAAAAATATAGACATATCTTTTTTTTCTACCGGTACATGGGATCCTAAAAAAGAGAAAGACATAGATGTTGAACAGATTGAAAACGTGATGAAAGTAAATTTTTTTGGCACCTTAAATTGTATTAAAAGTGTAGAGGAATATTACAGAACAAGAGGAAGTGGACATATTTCTATTGTATCATCAATTGCAGGTTATAGAGGACTACCAAATTCAACTGGATATGGCCCATCTAAATCTGCATTAAATAATCTTGCTGAAAGCTTGTATTTCGATTTTAAAAGATACGGAGTTAGAGTTTCATTAATTTCACCTGGATTTATTAAAACACCGATGACAGATAAAAATGATTTTAAAATGCCTTTCCTTAAAACGGTAGATTATGCGGCTGAAAAAATATTTGAAGGATTAACTAAAACTAATCAATTTGAGATACATTTCCCAAAACAATTAACTTTGATACTAAAATTTTTAAAAATATTACCTAATAGCTGGTATTTAAGTTTAGTTGGTAGACTTACAAAATATCAAAAACGCTAATCTTTCACAAACATAACAGTAAGTTCTGCAACTTTTATTCCAAATTTTGTCATTGTTGCTCTATTTATCGCTACTCTCTCATCTTGCATGAAAATCCAATCATCAAATGTAATTTTTAATTCTCTACCTTTTACTGGAACTAATAATACATATTCAAACTTAAATGTTGGGCCATATGAGTAACCTTTTGCTGTTCCTACCACATCACCAGCTGTACCTTCATAATTATGATCATCAATTTTTGTAATCTGCCACTGTCTATTTTGGATTTCTCCATCAGACCAATTAAATTTTTCGTCAAGAATTAACTGTTTTCCATCCCAATTACCATTGAGATCTGCAGAGAATTGTCTTGTAACCTTTCCTGATCTATTTTGCAAAATACCCCAAGCTTTAACATTACCTGATAAATATTCTTCGATTATTAATCTTGGTTTCTGATCTTTAAAATCCTCAGGTTTCATTGCTTGATTAGTTGAGCAATTTGTAATGAAAAGAGTGCATATTAGCAATAATAATTTTTTAATTTTCATTAATTTAGTTTTTATTCATCGAAAATTGAATTAAATCAATATTCTTAGCTTTAAAGCCAGCTTCACAATAAGACAAATAAAAATTCCACATTCTTCTAAATGTTTCATCAAATCCCTGTTTTGAAATAATATCCCATTTTTTTTGGAAATCATTTCTCCAAATTCTCAGGGTGTTGGAATAATCCAAGCCATAAGAGTTACATTTGTCAAAACTTAAACCATTTTTATTTGAAAGTTTTAATATTTCCTTCTTACTCGGCAAAAAACCACCTGGAAATATGTATTTTTGAATAAAATCTGTTTTCATCTTATATCTATTATATATTTTTTCATCTATAGTAATTGCTTGTATCGCGGCAATACCGTTTTGATGCAAGCTATCTTTAATTTTTTTAAAATAACTTGGTAGATAGTTTTGACCTACAGCTTCAATCATCTCAATAGAAGCTATAGAATTATATTTTTTATTTACGTCTCTATAATCTAACATTTTAATTTTTACTTTTTCATTTAATCCATTTTTATAAATTCTATTTTTAGCAAACTCGTATTGTTTTTTTGATATTGTTATACAATCTAATTTTACATCGTAATTCTTTCCAATGAATTCGCCAAAACCTCCCCATCCACATCCTATTTCTAAAATTTTATCTCCACTTTTTGGTTTAATAAGATTGGACAATTTTTTATATTTATTTAATTGAGCATTCTCTAAATCATTTTGTTTATCTTCAAAAATAGCACTAGAGTATGTTAAAGTTTTATCTAGCCATAATGAGAAAAATTCATTTCCTAAATCGTAATGCTTGGCAATATTTTCTTTACTTTTTCTCTTTGTATTTTTAATAAAAAAACTTTTAAAATAATTAATTATAGGAAAATCTAACACACCAGATATCTTATGTACTTTACCTATATTTTTTGCAGCAATTTCAATTAAATTAGTCAGGTTATCTGTTTCAAAATCTCCTCGTATATAGGATTCTGCCAATCCAATGCTGCCTTTATTAATTATTTCAAAAGTTAGACCTGGTTTTATTAGTTTTAATATTGCGGTTTTTTCTGATTTCTTTGAACCTAATATTTTAATACTACCATCATAATTAATAAATTTGATGTTTCCATAAGAAATATTTTTAAGTGAATTAAGAACAATTCTGTCAGAAATTTTTTTTAGATACATTATTTTTCAAAACTTACGTTATTTTTAATTTTTATAACCTTTTTTATAAACTTAATTCTTTTTACCCATAATCTTAATGCCTCAAAATGTATCGCTGAAATTACTTTAAATGTCATTAATGGGTGTTTTAAATAGGAAATTAAAAGATTTTTTGTATTTAACTCAATTTTTTCGCCATCTTGAGATGCAAATAATAACTTTCCCTCACTATCTCTTTGATCAATAATAACGGATAATTTATTTCCAGGTTTTAATATTTTAAAATTATAGGTTGAATTTAAATCCATAAAAGGTGAGACATAAAATTTTTTATCACAATGATTTTTTATTAAATTATTATCTTTAGTTTTAAAAATATAAGTATGCTGTTCACCAAATGTATTTTTAACTTCATACATTATGGCTATAAGGGACGAATATTTATCAAATACGAAAAAAATACTTAAAGGATTAAAGACGTAACCAAAAATTCTTGGATAACATAGTAAATTTACACTTTTAATTTCATTTCCAATACCTACTTCATTTAGCTTTTTTTGCACCCACAATTTTAAAGATGAACCATCTCTTTCACCATGATCTTTATTGTAAAAACTAATTAAATTAAATTTGTTATAAGAAAAAAAAGGGATTTTTTTTTGGACCTCGTCAATCTCATCAAGGTTAAGATAAAGAGAAAATACTTTGTATTTAAAAAAGTGCTCTTTTGGTTTGAATCTTTTATGTATTACACTTCCGACATATAAGCACGATTTATCTATCATTAAAACTTTTTATCATTTCTAATGAAGATTTTATTCCATCCTCATGAAATCCGTAACCAAAATAACTGCCACAAAATAATAAATTTTTTTTGTTTTGTATATTTTTTAGTCTATTTTGATTTTCTAAGGCCTCTTTATCATAATATGGATGAGTAAACTTAACTTTACTTATAATTTTTTTTGGATCGATTTTTAAAAATGGATTTAATGATAAAAATATATTTTTATTTGTTTTTAAATTTTGAAGCAAATTAAGCCAATAAGTAATTGAAGTTTCTGAAGTATTTTCTTTATTTACAGAAGAATTCCATGATGACCATGCTTTTTTATTTTTAGGCATTAAAGATTCATCTGTATGAATTATTGCAATATTATTCTTATATTTAAAATTAGCTAATATACTTTTTTCTTCCGGTGTTGGGTCTGTAATTAAGGATAAGGCTTCATCTGCATGTGTGGCAATTACAACCTTATCGTAATCAAAAAATTCGTTATTCCCTCCATAGTAAACTTTTACTCCATTTGACAATCTAGATATTTTATTAATTCTATAATTTTTGTAATATTCACCACTAATGGTTTCTAATATTTTTTTTACATAGGTTCTGCTTCTATTTTTAATCGTATACCACTGAGGTCTATTTTTTAAGTTGAACAAACCATGGTTTTGAAAAAATTTTAAAAAAAATTTTAAAGGCATTTGTTTTGCCTCATAAGGTGGCATAGACCATATTGCAGAAACCATAGGAATAATATGATAATTTATAAAATATTTGGACATTTTCTCTCGTTTTAAAAAATCATCTAATGTTAAGTTCTCTTCTATATTTTTTAAATCATTACTCTTTTTATAAAATTTAATTATTTCAAAAAACATTTTAAAAAAATCAAAATTGAGTAAATTTTTTTTATTTGAAAAAATTCCAAGCAAGCCCTTACCACAATATTCTATTTCTGTTTCTTTAACAGAAACTGAAAAACTCATGTTGCTTTTCTCTATCTCAATGCCGTTATCATTTAAAAATTTTACAAAATTAGGGTAGGTTTTAAAATTAAAAACAATAAAACCTATATCCACAGGAACATGATTGTTATTATCTTTAACATCTATGGTATATGAGTGACCACCGAAATGATCCTCTTTTTCAAATAAATCAACTTTATTTTTTTTAGATAAATAGTGTGCTGCACTTAAACCAGATATGCCTGATCCGATTACAGCAATTCTCATTAATATTATGCTGCGTCTTCTTTAAATTCATCCATGGAAGGGCATGTGCAAAAAAGGTTTTTATCTCCATATACATTATCAACTCTTGCGACAGGTGGCCAAAATTTACTAGATCTCAAAAAGTTAGAAGGGTAAGCGGCCTCCTCCCTCGAATATTTATGTTCCCATTTATTTGAAGCAAGTTCTAAATCTGTATGTGGAGCATTTTTGATAGGATTGTCATTTTTATCGAAATCACCACTTTTAATTTTGTCTATTTCCTCTTTAATTTTTATCAAGCAATCACAAAATCTATCAAGTTCTTGTAAACTTTCACTTTCTGTAGGTTCAATCATCATTGTGCCAGGCACTGGCCAAGACATAGTTGGGGCATGAAAACCAAAATCGATTAATCTTTTTGCAATATCTTCCTCTGTTACGCCGGTATCATTTTTAATTGATCTAATGTCTATAATACACTCATGAGCTACGTTTCCATTTGTTCCTTTATAAAGAATTGGAAAATGATTTTTTAATTTATGTGCAACATAGTTAGCATTTAAAATTGCAATCTGAGTTGCTAATTTTAAACCTTCAGAACCCATCATTTTAATGTACATCCAAGATATAGATAAAATACTTGAACTTCCCCATGGCGCTGCAGAGACAGGACCTATACCGGTTGCAGGGCCACAATCTTTTATAACAGGATGTGAGGGCAAATATATTTCTAAATGTCTCTTACATGCTATTGGGCCCATACCTGGTCCACCACCTCCATGTGGAATACAAAAAGTTTTATGTAGATTTATATGACATACATCCGGACCAAAATTTCCAGGTTTTGCTATCCCAACAAGAGCATTCAAGTTTGCACCATCCATATAAACTTGGCCACCATGTTTATGTACTAGCTCACATATATCTGATATTTTTTCCTCAAAAACTCCATGTGTAGATGGGTATGTTACCATTAACGCACCTAAATTCTCAGAATGCGCTTCTACTTTTTTATTTAGATCTTCAAAATCTACATTTCCTTGTTTATCACAGTTAACCACTACCACTTTCATTCCAACCATTTGTGCACTTGCTGGATTGGTCCCGTGAGCAGAGCTAGGAATTAAACAAACATTTCTATTAGACTCTCCCCTTTCAAGATGATATTTCCGTATAACCATCAGTCCTGCATATTCACCTTGAGCACCAGCATTTGGTTGTAGTGACACACCTGAAAAACCTGTGATTGATCTAAGCCAATTTTTTAGATCAGTAAAAAGAGTTCTAAAACCTTCCATTTGTTCAATGGGTGCAAAAGGATGAGGCTCTGAAAATTCACGCCATGTAATTGGTATCATCTCTGCTACAGCATTTAATTTCATTGTACACGAGCCTAATGCTATCATTGACCTATTAAGTGCAATATCTTTTTCCTCTAATCTCTTTAAATATCTTAGCATTTCAGTTTCGGAGTGATAGCTATTGAATACTTGGTGATCTAAATAAGTTGACGTTCTTAGCAAGTTTTTAGGTAAATTTGGAAGATTTTCTGTCGGATTTTCTTTAATTGATTCTGCACAATTGAATATTTTAAGTAGTTGATTTGCTCTATAAACATTTTTCTTTTCATCAAATGATACCGATAGCATTTCAGAATTTACTTTTCTAATATTAACTTTCTGGGCCAAAGCGTTATTAAAAATTTGATCTGTTTTATCTTTTGTTATTATAGTTACTGTGTCAAAAAAATAGTCTGAATATAACTCATAGCCTGATTGTTTTAATTTATCTGCAAAATTTTTAGCTAATTGTGAAACTCTTTCAGAAATTGTTTTTATACCTTTTGGGCCGTGATAAATTGCATATGCTGCTGATACAATTGCCAAAAGAGCTTGTGCTGTACAAATGTTACTTGTCGCCTTATCTCTTCGAATGTGTTGCTCTCTTGTTTGTAAAGCTAATCTATAAGCTTTGTTCCCATGTCTATCGACTGAAACACCTACAATTCTTCCAGGCATCGATCTCTTGAATTCATCCTTCGTAGCAAAGAAAGCTGCGTGTGGACCACCGTAACCCATAGGAATTCCGAATCTTTGAGAACTTCCCACAGCTATATCAGCTCCTAATTCTGCTGGTGTTTTTAATTTTGCTAAAGATAATAAATCACATACTAAAATTGATTTACCATTTCTTTTTTTAATTTTACTTATATTTTCGCTAGGGTCCTTAATATCTCCAAGTGTACCAGGATATTGAAGTATTCCACATATTATATCCTCTGAAATATTTGATAAGTCTTCGTCATTGCCAATAACAACTTTAAGCCCTAAAGGCTCTGATCTGGTTTTAACAACTTCTATAGTTTGTGGATGACAATCATTTGATATAAACACAATTTTATTATCTTTTTTATCTAATCTATGACTTAACCCCATAGCTTCAGCAGCAGCAGTTCCTTCATCAAGTAGTGATGCGTTTGCAATATCCATTCCCGTAAAATCTATTATCATTTGCTGAAAATTTAATAGCATCTCCAATCTTCCTTGGGCCACCTCTGGTTGATAAGGAGTGTAAGAAGTATACCATCCCGGATTTTCTAGTATATTTCTGACAATAACGTTTGGAGTATAAGTTCCATAGTAACCCATACCTATAAAATTTGAGTAAATTTGATTTTTTTTTGATATCGATCTTAATTTTCTTAAACCTTCATACTCAGAATTAGGATCTCCTATGCTTAACAAATCTTTAAGCAAAATTTTACTTGGAACAGTATCTTCAATAAATTCATTTAAAGATTTATAACCAAGGTCTAATAACATAGTTTTTTCGTCTTTTTTGGACAAACCTATATGTCTTTTAATAAAATCTTTTTCTGAATTATGTAACATTAGTTAGTACTCTCCTTAGCAAATTTTTCATATTCCTCCCTACTCATTAAAGAATTTATTTCATTTAAATCTTTTACTTTTAGTTTAAAAAACCAAGCATCTCCCTCAGGATCATTATTAATTTTAGAGGGATCATCAACGATTGACTGATTTGTATCAACAACTTCTCCGCTTATTGGTGTATAAACATCACTAGCTGCTTTTGTAGACTCTACTACACCTGCTGTTCCATCTTTAGTAACACTTGTCCCTTTTTCTGGAAGCTCTGCAAAAACAATATCTCCCAACAATTCTGTTGCGTGTTTAGTAATTCCGATTGTAGCCACGTCATCTTTAATAGTAACCCACTCATGTTCTTTAGAAAATTTAACTTCCGACATTTACATCTCCTTTGTGATAGTTTTTTTTATAAAACGGGAGCTTACAAACACTCGCCGAAACTTTTTTTCCCCTTATTTCTAAAAATATTTTTGTATTTTCTTTAGTATATGTATTATTTACATAACCCATTGCAATAGGACTTTTTACACTCGGGCCAAAAGAACCGCTAGTAATTTTTCCTATTTGATTATTATTTTCATCAAATATTTTTGTTGATTCTCGTGCTATAATTTTACCTTCAGGTTTAATGCCAACTCTCAGTTTTGTGACACCTTCATTAATTTGTCTCTGAATTTGTTTTGACCCAGGAAAATTACTGTTGATTCGATTTTTTGAAATTGCCCATTTTAAATTTGCTTCTAATGGACTGGTATTTTCGTCAATGTCATTGCCGTATAAACACAACCCTGCTTCAAGCCTTAATGTATCTCTGGCACCAAGGCCTATAAGATTAGATCCTAAACTGATTAATGCCTCAACAAATTTAACTACATCATTATTATTTATCGAAATCTCAAAACCATCTTCTCCTGTGTATCCCGATCTTGTTACATAAATCTTATTTGAGTTAAATTTAAAATCTCCACCAAACATAAATTTTAGTTTATTTACACCTGGAATAATTTTTTCAATTAAATTTTTTGAGTCAGGACCTTGTACAGCAACAAGAGATAGGTCTTTACTTAATGATATTTTAAAATCTTCACCTAATTTAGATTTGATTATTTCAAAATCTTTTTCTTTACATGCAGCATTAAGAATTATCATATAACCATTAGAAATTTTTGTAATTATTAAATCGTCGTAAATTCCTGCGTTCTCATTCATTAAAAACGAGTATCTACTCTGATTAACCGATAAATTTTTTAAGTCTGTTGGAAATATATCTTGAAGTTTGTCTGTTAATTTATCATCACCCAGAATAAATAATTGACCCATATGTGATACATCAAATATCCCTGACTTTTTTCTCGTTAGGTTATGTTCTGCAATTATTCCATCTTTATATTGGATAGGCATTTCATACCCAGCAAAAGATACAAATTTCGCATTAAATTTTTTGTGTAATTGGTATAAAGCTGTTTTATTCATAAATATTAACTCTTACCCCCTCTGTCTATGAGCCTGAGAGATTTACTCCGTCGGCGAGAAACTTTCTCTTTCCAGAGTTAATATTTACGGTCCTTTTGCCTGAGAGTTTCCGGGGTGGTTGCTCCTTCGGCGCTACAATTAAGTAGTCTCTTCCGTTGAAAATCTTATATCATATTCCTATTATTATTCACTAAGTTTATTTTGTGTCTCGTCTTTTTTTGTTGTTATAAATTGAAGAAAAACGGCAAATAATACGATTGATCCTCCAACAAAAACAATTAATGGTGGTTGCTCGTTTATAACTATCCACGCCCAAAGAGGCCCTAAAACTGCTTCAACTAACATGATAATCCCTACTGTTGCTGATGGTGTATTTCTTGCTCCAATAGTAATTAAAATAAATCCAAAACCTAATTGAAAAAAACCTGCAAGAAATCCAAGAAAAATATCATATGATGATATAGCAATTTTTCCTGAAATGACATATCCGATTACCATTGCAATAATACCAGCGTATAGTTGTAAAGGCACCATATCAATATTTGGATATTTTCTAATTATTAGTATTAAAATTGCAAAGGAAATTGGCATTACAAATGCAGCTATATTACCTGTCATTTGTCCACTTGAGAGATCTGATTCTACCATTAAAATTATTCCAGATATGGCTAAAATTATTGATGCTAAAGTTATCTTTGAAATTTTTTCTTTTAAAAAAAAATATCCAAATATGGCTAAGAAAATAGTTTGGGTTTGAATAATGAAATTCGTGTTAGCAACAGTAGTATTATACATTGCAAATACATAACCACAGAAACCTGAAGATAAAATAATGCCTCCAAAAATACCTGGCAATCCAGACTTTTTAAATGAAAGTAAAAAATTTTTTTTGTATGTAAATATTAAAAAAATTGTTACTACAAAAATAAAAAACAGAGATCTCCAGAATAATATTTGCCATAAATTTGCTCCTTCAAAAGATTTTACTATTAGTCCACCAAAACTAAGGCTAAAAGCACCTAGAAAGACCAATAATGGACCGGGTAAACTAAAAATATATCTCATATTTGATCTAGAATATTTTTGGTTTCCATAGAGTAAAGTTTAAATAATTTTTCAGCACTCTTAACATCAATCATTTTAAACTTAATTTTTGACATTGGGGGTAATTGAACTATTTTATCATAATCAGCACTTACAATTACACCAATTTTTGGGTAACCGCCTATTGTGCCATGATCAGAGAGCATTATTATGGGCTTACCATCTGGTGGGACTTGAATTACACCTTTAATTAGACCTTCAGATTTAATATTTTCACTTTTTATGTTATTTAATTTGTTACCATCTAATCTCATTCCCATTCTATCAGTCAAATTTGTAACTTGATATTGGCTTTCAAAAAAAGATTTTTGAGACTCCTTTGAAAAATAATCAAAGTTTGTTCCTTTAATAACTCTTATGAATTCAATTTTGCTATTTAAGTAATCAATGCTTTTTTTAATAATAGGTTTTACGTTTTTATTTAGTTGCAAAATATCATTTTCGACAATTTTATTTCCTTTATTTGGTCCTACTTTTGATCTCAAATGAGTGGAATAACTATTCCATTTTTTTTCTATTTTAAAACCTCCTGATATTGAGAAATATCCATACATTGAATTATTTGTTGAAATAATATCGATCTCATCATTATTATTTAAATCAAAAGTTTTGTAACATTCGCCATTATAAATTTTAGAGTTTTTTTTAAATGTAAAACTCACATTACCTGTCACTACGCAGTTTATATTATTTTGCTTTACTTTAAATTTTGGTCCTTGGAGTGCAAATTCAATAACTGCATCGTTTTTATCATTACCAACCAATTTATTTGTAATTAGCAAATTCCTTGTATCCATTGCTCCACTAAATGGAATTCCTAGATGATAAAGGTTTGATCTTCCCCTATCTTGAAAAGTTGTGTTTATTCCCGGTCTTATTACCTCTATACTCATTTTATTCCTTTATTTTATAAAATTCATTTTTAGTAATCTCATAAAATTGAACACTATCACCCGGTTTAATTAAAATAGGATTTTCTTCTTTATTCTTATCAAATACTTTTACAGGGGTATTACCAATAATATTCCAGCCACCAGGGCTTTCATATGAATAAATATTACAAAATTGTTCCGTTATCCCTACTGAACCTTTTGGCACTTTCACTCTTGGAGTTTCTAGTCTTTTTAACCTAATATTTTTATTTGTATCTCCTAAAAAGGGCATTCCAGCTACAAACCCTGTCATATAACAATAAAAATCTTTATTTAATATGTGTTTATAAACTTCTTTTATAGTTAAATTTGTATTTTTTGAAACACGCTCTATATCTAAAGCAAATTCTTCATCGATACATATTGGAATTTTTTTTCTCTTTGAAGCTGTCTCGCTAATTTCATCTAGTTTTAAATTAATTATTTTTTCAACTAATTCTTTATAATTAATGACATCCAAATCAAATGTAATAATTAATTTGTTATAAGATGGTGCTAAATTTGTTACTCCTTTTATATTTTTTGATGTCAATGTTTTAAAATATTTTATAACTTCGTGATTAATTTCTCTATTTACCTCAGAACCAAAATCACAATATATAGCAGCATCTCCAAGATTTGATATATTTTTAATCATATCGTGATATATTTATCATGTAGATATGGAAATTAACATCAATTGTGACTTGGGTGAAAAATCAAAGCATCACTCAAATAAAAACGATCCTGATTTATTAAATATTGTAAATACAGCAAGTATTGCATGCGGATATCATGCTGGAGATGAAAGTACTATGAGAGAAGTTATAAGTATTTCTGTTAAAAATGGAGTGAGTTTTGGAGCGCATCCGTCTTTTAAAGATCTTGAAAATTTTGGTAGAAAAAGAATGAATTTATCAGCAATCGAAATTAAAAAATTAATAAAAGATCAATTTTATATACTGCAAAATATTGCAGATGAAAAAAATCAAAAAGTTACTCATATTAAACCGCATGGAGCCTTAAATAATATGGCATGTGAAGATATTGAACTTTCTGACATAATCTCTGAGACAATTAATGAAATAGATAAAGAGCTTATTTATCTAGTGCCAACTGGTTCTAAAATGGAAATTTCAGCTAACAAACATGGTTTAAAAGTAGCTTCTGAGATATTTGCAGATAGAAACTATTTGGATGATGGAAATTTAGTATCTAGAAAAGAAATTAATGCTGTAATAACTGATCCAGAGGTTGCTAAAGAGCATGTTTTGTTTATGGTTAAAAATCAGGCGTTAAGATGTCTCAGCGGAAAGCAAATACCTTGTAAAATAGACTCAATTTGCATACATGGAGATACATTAAGATCATTAGAAACTGCAAAAATTATTAAAAGTAATTTAGTTAATAATGGTTTTGAATTAAAACCTTTAAATAAAATGAAAAAATTTTTATGATAAAAAAAACATTAATAACTTTAGTTTTTACTTTATTCTTTGGAAACCTATCTTTAGCAGCTGGTGGAGACGGTAGTTCTACTAAAAGCAATTATGATAAAGCTGTGAAATTAATTAAATCAGCAAAAAAATATGAAGCTGACGGAAAAACAAAAAAAGCAGACGACAGATATAAAAAAGCTTTTAAATTACTTGTAAAATCAAATAAAGAAAAGCCAGGTAAAGCAGATACTCTAAATTACTTAGGTTTTACATCCCGAAAATTAGGTGATTTTGAAAATGCGGAAATATTTTATACTAAAGGTTTAGAAATTAGCCCCTATCACATAAGGATAAATCAATATATGGGCGAACTGTATGTTACAACAAACCAAATTGATAAAGCAAAAGAAAGGTTGGCAGTTTTAGACGGGTGTGATTGTAAAGAATATACGTTGCTTAAAGATATTATAGATGGAAAAACAAAATCTAAATATTAAGTGAAATATTGAAAAATTAGAAAATTCTACTATTATTAAATTAAATTGATTGAACAAGCTCTTATACTTTTACAAATAACCTTTATTGATATAATTTTGGCTGCAGATAATGCTATAATTATTGGTTTAATAGCTGCAAACTTCATTCCTAAATACAGAAAACAAATCATATTATGGGGTGTTGCTGGTGCTCTGGTTTTCAAAGTGTTGTTTGCTATATTTGCTACCTATTTATATAAATATTATTTTATTAAAATTCTTGGAGGTTTAGCTTTAATTTGGATAGTTAATGATCTTAGAAAAGATTTATTAGAAATAAAAAAAGTAAAGTCTCCTAAAAAGAAATCTCAAGAGCCAGTATATACCTCATACGTACAGAGTATTTACAAAGTTTTATTTGCAGATATTACAATAAGTTTTGATAACGTTATCGGAGTAGTTGGAGCAGCAAAAGGAAATATTGGACTTATGATATATGGCTTGGTGTTATCAGTTATATTAACTGGAGCCGGAGCAACATATCTAGCTAATTATATACAAAAACATATTTGGATAGCTTATGTAGGTCTAGGGTTTATTCTCTTAGTTGCAATTCAATTAATTATTGGTGGTTTAGTAGACCTGGAGATACTACAAATTAACGAACAATTTAAAAAATATTTTTAATAAGAATACTTTTTAGTAGGATATTTTTTTAATTTTACTTCTTGTTTGAATTTTTTAACTGCAGTTGCAATATTACTAGAAATATTAATATATTTTTTTACAAATTTAATTTTAGAATTAGTTAGACCAATAAGGTCATCGGTTACTAAAATTTGACCATCACAATAAACAGAAGAGCCTATTCCAATTGTCGGAACTTTAACTTCATTAGTTATTTTTTTTGCTAGAGATTTTTCAATACACTCTAAAACAATAGCGAAGACACCCTGTTTCTCTAATACTTTAGCATCTTTTAAAATTTTTGTTCTTTCACTCTCTGTTTTGCCTTTTGATTTAAATTTGCCTCTTACTGATTGGGGCATAATACCCAAATGTCCTAAAACAGGAATTTTATTTTTTATTAAGTGTTTCACTATATCTTTAATTTTAGAACCACCCTCTAGTTTAACTGCATCTGATTTAGTTTTTTTAATTATTTTTTTAGCATTAAGTAAGGCATTTTTTTTGTCTTTGTATGTATTATACGGCATATCAAAAACCATAAGACTATTATGTAAACCCATCCTTACGCTTTTTGCATGTTCGATCATAGCATCAAGTGAAATTTTTCTTGTTGTATTATAATTATAAAGAACTGATGCCATTGAGTCTCCAACTAACGTCATGTCCACATATTTATCAATTATCTGCGCAATGTTTTTTGAATAGGCTGTTAGAGAGACTATTTTTGATTTATTTTTTTTTGCTATTATATCTTTTATCTTCTTATTCATCATTTTATCTACTCTAATTCAATAGTGCTTGGTGGTTTTGATGTTACATCATAAACCACTCTATTAATACCTTTGATGCTATTTACAATTTGATTAGATACATCTTGCATAAAATCTTTGTTGAAATTGTAAAAATCTGCTGTCATACCATCCTCGGATGTAATTGCTCTAAGCAAACATATGTATTCATAGGTTCTGTTATCTCCCATAACACCAACTGTTTTTACTGGCAAAAGAGCTGCGTAGGCCTGCCAAATTTTATGATAAAGATTATATTTATACAAACTTTTAATAAAAATATTATCTGCTTCTTTTAAAATGTTAATTTTATTTTCATCTATATCACCAGGTATTCTAATTGCGAGCCCAGGACCAGGAAACGGATGCCTAAATAATATTTCTTTACTTAAGCCAAGTTCTTCACCAAGTTTTCTAACCTCATCTTTAAACAAAAATTTTACTGGTTCTACTAATTTCAATTTCATTTTTTTTGGAAGACCACCAACATTATGATGTGATTTAATTTTAGATGTTTGGCTACCTGTAACTGATTTACTTTCTATTAAATCTGGATACAAAGTGCCTTGGGCTAAATACTTGATATTTGAAATTTTTTCGAATATTTTTCGAATATTTTAATAAATAGATTTCCAATTATTTTTCTTTTTTTTTCAGGATCATTTACTTTTTTTAATTTTTTTATGAATAAATTTTTAGCGTTGACGTATATAAGTTTAATTTTTAATTTTTGTTTAAATGTTTTTACTACTTGAATTTCCTCATTTTTTCTTAATAAACCAGTATTTACAAATATACATATTAGATTTTTACCTATAGCTTTATGTATAATTTTTGCAACTACACTACTATCTACACCTCCAGATAATGCACAAATAACTTTAGAGTGCCCAACTTGTTTTTTAATTTCTTCAATTATTTTTTCTTTCTGTTTTTTTGAAGACCAGTTTTTTTTTGATTTGCAAATAAAAAATAAGAAATTTTTTATTAATTTTATACCATTATGTGTATGGGTTACCTCTGGATGAAATTGGATGCCATAAAATTTTTTATGTTTATTCTGAATTATACAAAATTTAGAATTTGTACTTGAAGCGACTTTTTCAAAATTTTTTGGTAACTTTGTTACTTGATCTGAGTGACTCATCCAAACATTATTTTTTCCGTCCCTATTAAAAAAATTTTTAGTAAGAACACTTTCTTTATTTTTTTTTATATTTACTAAACCAAACTCTCTAAATTTAGACTGCTTTACTTTACCACCTAGTTCTTTTGATATTATTTGGTGCCCAAAGCAAATTCCTAAAACTGGTATATCTTGATTTAATATCTTTTTATCAAAACTTACTTTTTTTGTTTGGTATACGTTTAAGGGACCACCCGACAAAATTATCCCTATTATGTCTTTATTGCTAAAATTAATTTTTTTTTTGTGACTTATAATTTCAGAATAAACTCCAAGTTCACGAACTCTTCTTGCAATCAATTGTGTAAACTGCGAACCAAAATCTATTATTAATATTTTTTTAAGACTCATTTGAGGTGTCAAAATTTTTCAATCTTTCGTTGATTGATGTTATTTTTTCACATAAGCTTGTGCATATTTTTTCAAAATCAGCTTGTAGCTCCTTAACTTTTGAAAAATTAGATCTTTTAAGCTCTATATCTATTATCATATACATTGCTTCCTCATTATCTGGCTCTAGTAATAAAGTTGAATTTAAATTTTTTTCTGTCTCTTTTTCGTTCTCCTCTACCTCATAAATTTTAGCTAAATATAAATATGATTTTGAGTCTTTGGGATTAAAAACTAAATTTCTCTGAAATAGAAATTTTGATTTCTCATACTTTTTTTTTTCGTATAAATTTTTTGCATTATCGAAAAAATTTTCTGATGCAAATGTATTTGTAAATATTAATAAAAAAAATATTACGAAAAATTTATTTTTTAATTTCATCGATGTTATGTACCATACTTTCATAAAATCCAGCTTTTGTAATTTTAACAAATTTTGGATTTTGCCTTAAAATTTTTATTTTTTTTGCCCCAAGGTATCCCATTGAAGACTTTAAGCCACCAATCAACTGATAGAATATTTTATCTACTCTACCTTTATATTTTACAAATCCCTCAACTCCCTCAGGGACATACTTTGATTTGTCCTTTTGCTTTGATTGATAATATCTATCTGCTGAACCTCGGTTCATGGCACCAATTGACCCCATGCCTCTAAAGCTTTTAAACAATTTACCACCTCTTCTTATTACTTTCCCTGGCGCCTCATCTGTTCCAGCAAATAATGATCCTATCATTACCGCATCTGCACCTGCAGCAAGAGCTTTTGCTATATCTCCAGAAAATTTTATTCCTCCATCAGCAATAATGCTTACTTTCCTACTTTTAACACCGTTTCTTACATTAAGAATTGCACTAAGTTGTGGTACCCCAATACCAGCAACTAATCTTGTTGTGCAAATTGAACCTGGACCAATACCAACCTTTATAATATCTACTCCTAATTTAATTAAAAACTTTGCTGCATCTTCAGTAGCAACATTTCCTGCACAAAGAGAGACTGATTTTGGTTTAATCTTCTTAATTTTTTTGATTATCTCTCCTACTTTTTTTGTGTGGCCATGGGCGGTATCTACGACAATTAAATCAATTTTACATTTTAAAATCTCTTTAGCTCTTTCGAATTCGTTAGTCCCAGCTCCAACTGCTGCCCCAACTTTTAATCCCAAAGATTTTACCTTTTTTATTTCAATAACTTGTTTCTTTACGGGTAAATTCCTGTGTATAACTCCAATTCCTCCAGCTTTTGCAATTGCTATTGCCATTTTTGCTTCTGTAACAGTATCCATAGCAGAAGTTATTAATGGTATTTTAAGTTGCAAATTACTTGTAAGTGATGTTTCCGTTTGTACATCTGATGGTAAGACGGAGGAGTACTTTGGTGCTAGTGTTACATCATCGAATGTGAGTGCTTCTTTTATAGAGCCCATGTCCTTATATATACGATTCTATATAAATTAAAAGACTTACGATCTCAAAAATTTGGATATTAAAAAAGTTTCTTTAGAGTCTTTTCTGCTAGATGGCGGTTTAAAAACACTAGTTTCTCTAAAGTATTTTTTAGATTTGGATACTATTTCATTAAATGAGGACCCCATAAAAATTTTTGTGACAAATTGACCATTTGTTTTTAACATTTCTTTTGCAAATTCAATAGACTCCATAGCTAACTCTCCAGTAACAATTGTATCTAGATTTTTATTTCCTGTGGTATTTACGGCCATATCAGAGATTACTAAATCTATCTTAGTATTAAAAAAGGACTTAATTTTTTGTTTATAAATATCATCAGTAAAATCTCCTTTCATTAATTTTACATTTTTAATTTCTTGGATTTCAAGAAGATCTATCGCTAATAATTTAGTATTTTTTAATGTCGAGGATAAATATTGAGACCAACTTCCAGGAGCTCCTCCAAGATCCACTATAGACTGACCATTTCTTAATATTTTAAATTTATCGTTTATTTCTTTAAGTTTATAAACTGCCCTAGATCTATAGCCTTCAATTTTAGATTGTCTAACATAAATATCTCTTCTTTGCTTATTAATCCAATTTTTTGAAATTCTATTTT